>JBILJA010000242.1:0-2747 GCA_044368775.1 Burkholderiaceae bacterium | reverse complement strand
AGTTGCAGCATCAAGCGCATTACCTGAACGTCCTTCATTTACTCGGAACGCAGTTGAGTTTGCCTGAAATCAAGGTGATCTCAAATGCCCCCAACGATCTTTACAAACCTATTCCTGTCGATCTTGTTTTAGATATCGGCAACTCTCGCAGTTGTGGCATTCTGATTGAGGATCATCCTCAAGAAAGTGATGGCTTGCGCAGGCGTTATGAGTTGGAGTTGAGGGACTTAACCAAGCCTGAATGTGTTTACGTCGAACCTTTCGAGAGTCGGGTTGAGTTTTCTCAAGCCTCATTCGGTAAAGATCATTTTTCTGTCCAAAGTGGTCGTAATGATGCTTTCCTATGGCCCACTATTGCGCGTGTTGGGCGTGAAGCAGGGCGTCTGGCGAGTTTGAGGCGAGGCACTGAAGGTGCGACGGGTCTTTCTAGTCCCAAGCGTTACTTGTGGGATCAGGAAAGTTTTGAACCCGGCTGGCGATTCAATACGTCATATGTCAAAACAGAAGCTGAGCCGCATGCGACAGCCGCACCGGTCTCACGCTTGATCAACGAAATGGGTGAGGCGCTTTATACCCTCGATCCTGAAGATCGTATGCCGGTTTTTCATCCGCATTATTCTCGTAGTTCGCTCATGACTTTCATGCTGTGCGAAGTTCTCGCACAGGCACTCGCTCAAATCAATAGCCCAGCGCAGCGTTTGCGTCAGAGTCATGCGCGGGTTCCGCGTCATTTGCGATCGATCATTTTGACGATTCCTCCCGCAATGCCTCAGCCAGAAAGAAAGATTTTTCAATCTTGTATGAATCAGGCGATTGGTTTGATTTGGAAGAGCATGGGTTGGCATCCTGAAGATGCCGGTATGGATACGGAAGAGGATCGGAATCTTGCATTTCCAAAATTTCCCGAGGTCCACGTTCAGTGGGATGAGGCAACGTGTGGTCAAGTGGTTTACGTCTTTAGTGAAACGCACAATAATTTTGGTGGTCGACCCGAGGAGTTTTTTGCTGCACTCGCGCGTCCTGATCAGCCTCAGCGTGAAGGATCGTTGGATCCCTATGTCTCAATCGCGACGATCGATATTGGTGGTGGTACAACTGACCTCGTCATCAATGAATACGCATTGGACAAAGGCCCCAATAATGCGGGTCGCGAGGTAGGGGGAAGTGCCTACATCATTCCGGAACAGCGCTTTCGAGATGGCTTCAAAATTGCGGGCGATGACATCGTGCTTGATGTGATCCGACTCGTCGTTTTGCCCTCTATTGCGGCGTCGTTCAAAGCGGTTGGCGTGCCTGAGCCCGATGCTTTGCTTTCCCGCCTCATGGGGAGCGAGTCTCTTGATGCCCAAGTTGCTGTCCTTCGACAGCAACTGACCTTGCAAGTTCTATATCCCGTGGCCTTACGCGTGATTAAGGAATATGAAAAATACGATCCGCTCGAAGCAGGCAACCTAGGTGTATTGAGCTTGAGCGAATTGATGGCTGACGCGGGAAAACCCACGCAGGATGTCCTGGATTACATCAATACTGCCGTGCAAAGAGCAGGGGGAGCGAGTGCGCATGGATTCAGTATTTTAGATGTGGGTATTGGCATTAATTTACGTCGCTTGCATGAACAGTTTATTCGTGGAGAACTCAATATTTGCAAGACGCTTAAAGCCTTGTGCGAAGTTGTTTATGCGTATCAACCTGATGTTTTGTTGTTAACGGGTAGACCTTCACGCATGCCTGGCGTACTCGCTTATGTTCGTTCGCTGCTATCTCTGCCCCCTGGCAGGATTTTGCCCATGCATCAGTACCGAACAGGTCCTTGGTATCCGTTTCACAAAAATGGTCGTATCGATGATCCGAAAAGCACCGCTGCTGTGGGCGCGATGCTCTGCTTATTAAGCCGTAGTTTGCGACTGCCAAACTTCTTTTTCCGTTCGGCGGCCTTTAAGCCCTATTCAACCTTGCGTTTCATTGGGATGATCGATAACAACAATGCGATCAAGGACTCTAATGTGTTCTATCGCGACATCGATCTCGATCACGATGAATATGAGTTTCCTGACACGACCTTTGAGATGCGTGGTTCGATGAGGATCGGTTTTAGACAGCTTGAAACAGATCGGTGGCCGGCCTCGCCACTTTATACCTTGAGTGTGGATGATACTGATTTACGAGAAAAACTTGCATCAAAGGGTGTTGTACTCAAAATTGCATTGCGGCGCAGTGAGCGAGCAGGACCCGAAAGTTTTGAGCTTGCGAGTGTAGAAGGCGGCTCGAAAAGTAAAGTTAAATTCAGACTCAACACGATGATCGATGCGGGTTTGGGTGATTCGCAATATTGGCTTGACAGCGGTAGCGTGAGGTAAAGCAAGATGACTGACTTAACTGAAAAACTATCGCAAGGTTGGCTGACCATCCACCAAGAGTCCGGTCGCGCCATCGAATGGATCGGACGCGTGCGGGGCAATGCTAGAAGTGTTGATAATGAAGCCGATAGTTTGGTGACGAAATTGCGTCGTGTGCGAAATCAAGCCAAAAGTTTGGCGGCTGCCTCACGACTTCCCTCGACGGTCGGATTTTTTGGTTTATCGCAGGCTGGAAAGTCCTATCTAATTTCTGCGTTAGCTGCAGGAGCGGACGGCAAGCTTGAAACTGAAGTGGATGGCAAACGTCTTGATTTTCTGAGTCATATTAATCCTCCTGGCGGTGGTAAAGAAGCGACGGGACTTGTCACACGTTTCAGTTTTAAGGCTAAA
>JBILJA010000070.1:0-12395 GCA_044368775.1 Burkholderiaceae bacterium | reverse complement strand
TAAAGTCCTCGTCGATGTAACGACTCGCACTTGGTTTTTCTGGATCCCAGCGGGCATAGGCAAGAACGTTGGCAAAGGCGATCGTCAGACGACCGACAAGAGGTTTGACTTGTTGGCGTAGAAACCAGTCCACGGCAATCGCACCACAAAACTCGTTGCCATGTGTCAGCGCCTGAACCATGACATGCGGGCCAGGTCGACCTGAATCAAAGCTCCACACGTAGGGCACACCCGTGTTGCCGTGTTCCCACGCGCTGATGTCGGGCGCTTGGATTTCGATCGGATAGGGTTGTTTCATTTTGTAACTTTTCGTAAGAGATTTAAATTAGTTGGAATCGTTGAGGTGGCAGGCTGAATGCCTGCCAGGACTGATTTCTCTCAGCAAGGGAGCTTCGACGGAGCATCGCGGCATGGCTTTGGGACAGCGCGGATGGAAATGGCAGCCTGGCGGAGGGGCGAGAGGAGAGGGAATCTCACCTCTGATCGGCACAAAGGTACGATGCTTTCTGTCGATCCTGGGAATTTCCTCGAGCAGGGCCTGCGTGTAGGGATGATTCGGCGCGGCAAATAACTCCTCGGTCGGAGCAATTTCTGCGACGCGCCCGAGATACATCACGACGACACGATTCGACAAATGTCTGACGACGCCTAAGTCGTGACTGATAAATAGATAAGTCAGACCCAACTCATCCCGTAGATCCATGAACAAGTTAAGGACTTGTGCTTGAATCGATACATCAAGAGCCGCGACGGCCTCGTCACACACCAGAAACTCAGGCTTGACAGCCAAGGCACGGGCGATACCGATGCGGGCACGCTGACCCCCTGAAAATTGATGCGGGTAACGTTGCATGTAAGTCGGATCAAGTCCGACACGTGTCAGCATCGCGGCAGTATAGTCACTTTGTTGCGCGCGATCGACGAGACCGTGCACGCGGGGAGCCTCACCGACAATGTCGATGACACGCATACGCGGATTGAGTGAGGCGAATGGATCTTGAAAAATGAGTTGTACGGGTCGACGTACGCCACTTTCGCTTTCAAGTGGTTGACCGCGATAACGCACCGTACCCGCTGTAGGCGTATGGAGACCACATCCTAGGCGACCCAGCGTGGACTTACCGCATCCGGATTCGCCGACGAGTCCGACCACTTCGCCTTGGTTGATCGTAAAAGTCACGTTGTCCACGGCATGGACAGTTTGTTCTTTTATATTTGAACCAAAAACATTGGCGATTTTTTCAAAAATATCGAGTTTTTTGCCAAAGCGTTTTGAAACTCGATCAAAAGCTAATAATTCGGTCACGCTGCGCTCTCCGAGGAAGCCGTGGAAGGCTGCTGAACGATAGGATTCCAACAGCGGGTCGTACGCGAGCCGATCTTGACCATCTCTGGCATGACTGCACAGGCCGCCGTAACATGAGTACAGCGCGCCTCGAAGGCGCAGCCCGCGCCAAGTTGCATGATCGAAGGCGTCGAGCCTGGAATCTGTCGCAGCCGCTGTCCTGGTGTCGTCGTGGCGGGGACGGAGTCGAGCAAGCCACGGGTGTAGGGATGTGTCGGATCACTCAGCACATCTTCGGCTGGGCCTTGTTCAACAATACGACCGGCATACATCACGGCAATCTTATCGGCCAAGCCTGCGACGACAGCCAAGTCGTGCGTAATCCAGATGAGCGCCGTACCAGACTGACTGACGAGTTGCTGCATTTCATATAGGATCTGACCTTGCACGGTGACATCAAGAGCCGTCGTGGGTTCATCCGCGATAATCAAATCAGGTTTGTGTAACATGGCGATCGCGATTGCGACGCGTTGCCGCATTCCGCCTGAAAACTGATGGGGATACTGACCCAGACGCTCGCTTGGCGAGGCGATGCCAACTTTGCCTAATACTTCGACACAGCGTTCACGCGCGACGGCTCGACCGACGGATTCGTGCGCAAGCACGGTTTCGATCATCTGCGTTTCTACCGTCAACACAGGATTGAGCGTCATCATCGGATCTTGGAAAATCATGGCGATTCGACGGCCGCGTAGGCGACGGAGTGTTTCATCATCGGCACCGACGAGTTCTTGACCGTCAAAAACGATGCTGCCACTTGCAATTTTCCCAGGGGCATCGACGAGCCCCATAATGGAGAAGCCCGTCACAGACTTGCCGGAGCCTGATTCACCGACTAAACCAAGCACTTCACCACGCTTGAGTTCGAATGATACGTCCGCAACAGCAGGGAGAATGCCGTCCCTCGTGGCGAATTCCGTACGCAGACCTTTGACTGTTAAGAGCGCGCTCATCGTGACAACCTCGGATTCAAGATGTCACGCATTTGGTCACCGACCAAATTGATCGCCAAAATCGTCAGGAGAAGGGCAATCCCGGGGTAGACGCTGATCCAGTATTTGCCGGAAAGCAGGTATTCGTATCCATTAGAGATTAACAAGCCTAACGAGGGCTCGGTCGCAGGCAAACCTAAGCCCAAAAAGGAGAGGGTGGCTTCGAGTGCGATCGCATGCGCGACTTGCACAGTCCCCACCACGATCAGAGGAGCCATGGCATTGGGGAGTAAGTGACGCAAGACGATGCGTGAGCCCTTTAAACCCAAGGAGCGGGCGGCTTCGACATATTCTTTGCCGCGTTCGACGAGTGCGGCTGAGCGAGCTGTGCGCGCATAGTAGGCCCATTGGACGCTGACCAAAGCAATGATGATTTTGTCCACACCTTTGCCTAGGACGGCGAGCAGGACCAACGCAACCAAAATAGCGGGAAAACCGAGCTGAATATCCACCAAGCGCATGATGACTTGTTCAAAGCGACCACCCAAGTGCGCGGCCAACACGCCCAGAACGCTACCGATCACGAGCGCGATGATGCCGCTGGTCAATCCGACATAGAGAGAAACACGCAGGCCATAAAAGATGGCTGAGACCATATCCCGACCTTGACCGTCCGTACCCAGCAGATAAGTCTGTCCGTTCAGACCTTTTTCTCCTGGTGCAAGCCGTGCATCCATCAGGTCCAGAGACGCGAGATCATAGGGGTTTTGAGGTGAGATCCAAGGCGCAAAGAGCGCAGTGAACATGACCACGACCAACATCACAAGACCGACCATCGCGACAGGACTTTCGGCGAATTGCGAACATAAACGCTTGAAAGGCGTTTGCACCTTGACGACTGGGATAATAGCTTCGCTCATCAGTGTTGCTCCGCTATACGTACTCTTGGATCTAAAAGAGAATAAAGAATATCAACCACCAAATTAATAATGATGTACATGGCGACCACGACCAGAAGGTAAGCCACGACAACGGGACGATCCAATTGGAAAATGGAGTCGATGACAAGCTTGCCCATCCCAGGCCACGCAAAAATTGTTTCGGTCACGATTGCGTAAGCAATCACAGAGCCTAGTTCCAGTCCAATGACAGTGACGAGCGGGATGAGGATATTTTTCAACAGATGAACACCGACCACACGGCTCGATTTGAGCCCTTTGGCACGGGCGAACTTGATATAGTCAAGCAGGCCTTGTTCGCGGGTCTGGGCGCGTGTCAGACGGATAATCAGCGCGAGTTTTAAAAGCGCTAAGTTCAGCGCAGGCAGGAAGGCGTATTTGAGACCCTCCCAGCTGAATATGGACAATTGCAGACCAAATACATCGGTCGTTGGCCCACGACCTGTCGAGGGTAACCAACCCAAGGTGACTGCGAAAAATAAGATGAGCAGCAAGCCCACCCAGAACGTCGGTAAGGAAAAACCGACGATCGAACTCGTCATAATGAATCTAGAAAAGGGAGAGTTTGGCCTCAGCCCGGCATAAAGACCTAGCGGTATACCGAGAAACACCGAAATTACCATCGCTAGAATTGCCAGCTCCATGGTGGCGGGCATTCTTTCGAAAATGATTTCCAGCGCAGGTTTTGCGTAAACAAAAGAGTTGCCGAGATTGCCGGTCAGGGCCCCTTTGAGAAAGAGGTAGTACTGCTCGACGACGGGCTTATCGAGACCAAGAGCGATGCGAGCGCGCTCTTTCTCGATTTGATCCGCCTCAGGGTGGACCAAAATCTCGATGGGGTCCCCAACAAGATAGAGACCCCCGAACACCAAAATTGACGTAACAAACAACACCAACAAGGACTGAGCCAAACGACGAAGGATAAAAGCGGTCACTGGTTACAAGTCCTTTGCGGGTGAGGTGAGACGTAAAGCGTCAATTATTTAGAGCGTTTAACGAAATGAGCCAGTGTGGATTGATCCGCACGACCCGGGTACTCAACACCTTTGCGCGAAGCCCAAGTGCTGACTTCGTAGTGCAAGGGAATCAGACCCATGAGTTCGATGGCTTTTTCACTGGCAAGTGCTAAAGCAGCATCTCGTTGCTTGTCATCAATGATCACGACTGCTTTCGCGATCAAGGCATCTAACTCGGGGCTCGAGAAACGTCCGCGGTTCGCGCCTCCCATGCCGGCTTTTGGATCATTGGTGGCGAGCAAGGCGCGTAAGGGCGAAGAAGTATCTCCCGAGGCTGCACCCCAGCCCGCGAGGATAAACGAAAATTCCATCTTGCTGGCGCGTGAAAAGAAGATGTTGGAGGGCATTGTGTCGACTTTAGTCGGGATGCCGTTACGCGACAGAAACTGAGCTACGGCTTGAGCAGTTGCGCCATCGTTGATGTAGCGGTTGTTGGGTGAGTGCAGCGTCACACCAAAACCATTTGGATAGCCTGCTTCGGCCATGAGCTTTTTAGCGCCAGCCGGATCGTAGGCATCGGGTTTGAGTTTTTTGCTCGTACCAAAAAAGACTTCGTCCAGCAACTGACCCGCAGGAATCGCCTGATCTTCCATGACGCGCGAAACAATCACGTTTCGGTCAATCATCTTGCTCAGAGCACGACGAACGCGCGCATCGGTGAAAGGGTTTGCCTCGAGAGGTTTGCCATCAGCCGTGGTCACGAACGGTGAGTTTGTTTTGCGATCACTGTCCATGTGCAGATAAATCATGCGGTTCGAGACGGCATTAGACACCTCGACGCGCTTGTCTTTCTTGAGTTTGGCGGCATCCGCAGTGGGCACGCCCTCGATCATATGTACATCACCAGAAAGCAAGGCCGCGACACGGGCAGGTGCGCTGGTGATGATGCGAAAGGTGACCTTGTCCCAGTCAGGCTTGTCGCCCCAGTAGTCATTGTTGCGTGTGATGATCACGCGGTCACCCGAGACATACTGTTGAAAACGGAACGGACCCGTGCCGATCATCGCTTTGCCAGAGTTGAAATCCTCGGTCTTGGCTGTTTCTGCGATAGCCTTAGGCACGATCGCAACGGACACCATGTCAGAGGGCAGCAAAGGGTAAGGTTCCTTGGTTTTAAAGCGAATGGTGTGATCGTCGACAATGTTGACGTCAGTGATCGCGCGCACAAAAACGGCGAAGGAGGCTGGGCTATTAGGCACGTTGGGGACGCGTTTGATCGTGGCGGCAACGTCTTGTGCAGTGAAGGGCTCACCGTTATGCCATTTCACGCCTTTGCGGAGTTTAAATTCCCACTCGGTGTCAGATAAGGCTTTCCAGGACTCAGCCAGTCCAGGGTAGGTTTTAAGCGCTGCATCCGTTTTGACCAAGGTCTCAAAGACATGGGCAGCCATCGCATTGTTAGGCGTCAGATTATGAAAATGCGGGTCAACCGTTGTCACGGGCGTCGACAAGGCGATCGAAAGATCTTTGATCTCCTGAGCAAAGGAAACCGTCGACCAAGAGGCGGTCAGGGCGACAGAGGCGGCCAAGGAAGCACCGACCAACAACCGGCGCACCGGGTTCATACCGAATTTTTGTGATTTTGACGCAGTCATGACATAGGTCCCAGATCAAAGTGGTAACGCCCTTCAATGTAGCGGCTGGCCACGTAAGTGACAACCGTATTGCCTAATGGTTTACCAGTATTGGCATGTAGGTAGGATTTCTCATTCATCTATTTTTAGTGTAAAAGAGAGTGTGTTATTGACAAATGAGGCAAAGGCGGTTTACTGAATATTTAATCCAACATCAGGTAGGGCTAAGGAGACAACGATGAGCAAAAAAACAAATAGTTTCATCACAAGACGTTCTTTCAATGCAGGTTTGCTATGTGCCGCGCTCGGAGCGACTGGCATGGGTGTATCTTTTCAGGCGCTTGCGCAACAGCAACCCATCGAGATCAAGCTTGGGCACGTGAGTGCACCTGGCTCTTTATATGATTTGACGGCCACCGAGTTTGCCAAGCGCGCCAATGCAAAGCTTGGCAACAAGGCTAAAGTCGTGGTGTTTGGCTCGAGCCAGCTAGGTGGCGATAAAGAAATGGTTCAGAAGCTCAAGCTCGGCACGCTCGATCTATCGATTCCTTCGAGTGTCATGAGCTCCGAGTCGGATTTATTCGGGATTTTTGAATTGCCCTATCTTGTGCAGGATCGCGAGCACATGAAGCGCATTTCGAAAGAAGTCGTTTGGCCAACGCTGGTGCCTGCTGCCGAGAAAAAAGGTTTGCGCGTGATCGGGGTTTGGGAAAACGGCTATCGACACATCACCAACAACAAAAAGCCCATCGTCAAGCCTGAAGATCTCAAGGGGATCAAGTTGCGCGTGCCTGAAGGCAAGTGGCGCGTGCGTATGTTCCAAGATTATGGCGCCAATCCTAGTCCGATGAAGTTTTCCGAACTGTTCACCGCCCTGCAAACAGGTGTGATGGATGGTCAGGAGAATCCGCTGACACAGATTTACTCTTCGAAGCTGAATGAAGCACAGAAATATATTTCCATGTCGGGTCATGTATACGTGCCTGCGTACTTGACTGCAGGCTCACGCAAGTGGGACAAGCTGCCGCCTGATGTTCGCAAGATTCTTGAGGAAACCGCGATCGAGGTCCAAGATTATGCCTACGAGATGGGCGCAAAAGGCGATAACGAGTTGCTCGCAAAAATCACGGCGGGTGGCAGGACTGCTTCCAATGACGTAGATAAAAAGGCTTTTGTCGAGGCCAGCAAACAGATTTATGCTGATTTCGGTAAAGAGGTTAACGGTGCTCCAGCCTTGATCAACAAGGTCAATGCACTTCGTTAAGGTCTGATCAGGGCGCCTGTGACGGGCGCCCTTTCTCTTTATTCATTTAGCAGGAGTATTCAGTCATGTCTCAAGCGGCAACAATGCCCTCGGACTTTGGGCGGCTGCGCACCGTCTATGGTCAGTTTCTAACGCTAGTGGTCAGTGTGTTGATGGTGACCTTGTTTGTCGAGGTGACCTTAGGCGTTATTTTTCGGACGATTGGTCAACCATTAGTTTGGTATGACGAAGTCGCTTCAATCCTGTTGGCGTGGCTGACGTTTTATGGCTCGGCACTTGCCTCGTTCAATCGAGCCCATATCGGTTGTCCGGAAATTGTCGACATGTGTGCGCCTAAATTCAAACGCGCACTAGGCGTCGTTTCACAGATCATTGTAATAATTTTTTTCGGAACGCTGGGTTGGTATGGCATGGAGATTATGCCTATTTTGGCGACTGATTTTATGTCGAGTCTTCCGGATGTATCGATGGCGGTTGCTCAGTCCGTGATTCCGATTTCAGCGGGACTGATTCTGATCGGAGAGTTTCTGGCTCTTTACGATCTTCTCGTCAAACCGATTCAGGACTGAGGCCGCATCATGCAAACCATTTTCTTGATTTTCGGCGCTGTCTTAGCGCTTGTCTTTATCAATATCCCGATCGCTGTTTCCTTGGGGGTCGTCGCGACGATTGCGATGGTGCTCTCCAGTGGTGCAGATATCATGCCCAACCTGCCGGTTGTGATGTATCAAAGCGCCACGAATTTTCCTTTGTTGGCGATCCCTTTGTTCATTCTGGCCGGGGCCATCATGAACTCCTCAGGGATTTCACATCGTCTTGTCGAGTTGGCTTCAGCGCTGTTTGGTTGGATTCGCGGCGGCTTGGCACATGTCAATATTGGTACTTCCTTGTTCTTTGCCGAGATCTCTGGCTCCGCGGTCGCTGACGTCGCCGCCTTAGGCTCGGTCTTGATTCCAGAAATGAAACGCAAGGGCTACTCCGCGGCATTTAGTGCCGCGGTGACATCATCGTCGGCGACGTTGGCGGTGATTATTCCGCCTTCGATTCCGATGATTCTCTACGCGGTCATGGCCGAGACTTCTGTTGTGAAGCTCTTTGTCGCGGGCATCATTCCTGGTCTGATTGGCGGTTTGGGCATGATGGTTTTGTCCTACTTTCTCGCCAAACGCTATAACTTGCCGATCGAAGACAAGTTCTCTGGCCGAAGAGTGTGGAAGGCGATGCTCGGTGCCGGCTGGGCCTTGCTGCTGCCCTTCATCATTTTGGGGGGTATTTTTGGTGGCGTGGTGACTGCGACCGAGGGTGCAGCACTTGCAGTGGTGGCGGCACTCTTTATTGGTTTGGTGATTTACCGCGAACTCGACTGGGCGCATTTAAAAGCGTCTGTCGTTGAGGGTGGAGTGCAGACCGCCACCGTGATGCTACTTGTGGCGGCTAGCGGTTTGCTTGGAACGTATTTGACCGAGGCTTCCGCCCCACAGCAACTGGCGGCACATGTGTCCGAGTTCACCTCCAATAAGTACGCCGTGCTTGCCTTGCTGAATGTTCTTTTTCTTGTCTTGGGCGTTTTCTTGCATTCTGCAGCAGCGATTATCTTGGTAGTGCCAGTGGTGATGCCTCTTGTTTTAGCGGTTGGTATTGATCCCGTGCATTTCGGCTTGATCGTAACGATTAATCTTGGTATCGGTCAGCAGACGCCGCCAGTCGCGAGTGTCTTGATGGTGGCGAGTTCGATCGCGAAATGCAGCGTATGGGAAACCACGCGCGTCAATATTTATTTCATTGGCGTTCTATTTGCCGTGTTGATGCTTGTGACCTACGTGCCTATTACCGGCATGGGTTTAGTCAATTATTTTTATAACTAATTGGAGTTTGATTGATCATGTCTGAACTTTTGTTGCAGTCTCGTGCTGATGATATCGTGACCTTGACGATTAATCGTCCAGAAAAGCTCAATGCGATGACTAAGCCACTTTGGGGCGAGCTAGGCGATACGATCGTCGCTTTGTCCGCGCAGGATGATGTGCGTTGCATCATTTTGCGCGGTGCCGGAGAAAAGGCCTTTTCTCCGGGTAATGACATCAGTGAATTTGAAACGCAGCGTTCCAACAAGGCTCAGGCGACTGAGTACGGACACTTCATGCATCAAACCGTTAAAAAAATAAAGAGCTGTCGTCACCCGATCGTCGCGCAAATTCACGGCATTTGCGTGGGGGGCGGGATGGAGATCGCGGCCTTGGCCGACATGCGGATCTGCGGCACTTCAAGTCGCTTTGGCGCGCCGATCAAAAATTTAGGTTTAGTCATGGCCTATGACGAAATGGAGCCGATCGCTTCATTGATCGGCGCGTCAAAGGCGCTGGAGATTTTGCTGGAAGGCCGTATTTTCGATGCGCAGGAGGCCTTGCGCATCGGACTTGTTTCGCGTGTGGTGGCCGATGATCAAGTGGCTGCAGAGTCGCTTGCGACAGCGCAGCGCATCGCTGCAGGCGCACCACTGGTTGCGCGTTGGCACAAGCAATTTGCCCGTCGTCTCAAAGACGATACCCCCTTGACGGCTAAAGAGCGTGAGGAATGTTTCGAGTGCTTCGATACTGAAGATTTCCGCATTGGCTACAAATCATTTTTAGCTAAACAAACACCTAAATTTGTAGGACGCTAGGCTGTTTTATTAAAAACCTTGTCAGTCATTTTTTACATCGAGTCGAGTTGATCGCAATGAGTCAAACAGAGAAGTCTTCTTCCATGCCCACGGGACCGCTTGCGGGTGTTCGTGTTCTTGAGCTTTCACAGATCATGGCGGGTCCCACCTGTGGCATGATGTTGGCCGATATGGGGGCCGATGTCATCAAGATTGAAAAAATCCCAAAAGGAGACGACTCGCGCGGCTATCAAGATCCCCGCATCAATGGCGTATCCGCACCATTTTTAGTGCTAAATCGTAACAAGCGCGGTGTAGCGCTCGATCTCAAAAGTCCCAAGGGTGCAGATGTTCTCAAGCGTATGGTTGTCAAGGCCGATGTGCTGACCGAGAACTATCGCCGCGGCACGCTGGAAAAACTCGGCGTTGGCTATGAAACCTTACGACAGATTAATCCTGGTTTGATCTACAGCGTGGTGTCGGGCTATGGTCGAACGGGACCCTTAGCCGACAAAGGTGGCTTTGATTTGATTGCGCAAGGTTTCAGTGGGTTGATGAGTATCACTGGGCATCCAGGCGGACCTCCCGCTAAGACCGGAAATCCAGTATCAGATATCAATGCCGGTATTTTGGCGTGCGTAGGTGTCTTGGCTGCATTGGTGCATCGTGGCAAAACGGGACAGGGCCAGATTGTCGATACTTCGTTGATGGAGGCGGCGATGCAGCAAACGTATTGGCAAGCCGCCATGTTTTTTGCGACAGGTATTTCAGCAGGCCCAGGCGGATCGGCACATCCTTTGACCGCACCCTATCAGGCGTTCAAAACAGCGAATGGTTATCTGAATATTGGTGGCGCGAATCAAGCCAACTGGGAACGTGTCGCGGAGACGCTGGGTCATCCCGAATGGAAGACGGATCCTCGCTTTGAGACCAATACGATTCGTTTGGCTAATCGTGAGACGCTTGAGGGTTTGATCGAGTCTGAGTTGTCTAAAAAGACGACCCAGGAGTGGATTGCGATTTTTGATACGACGGGTGTGCCGGCAGGGCCCGTTCATACGATTGAGGAAGCTTTTAATCACCCTCAGGCGATTGCTCGAGAAATGGTCGTTGAGTCTATGCATCCTAAAGCAGGGCTCGTTAAAGGGGTCGGTTTCCCCATCAAGTTTTCTGAGCAGCCACGTACTGCAGTTTTGCCCGCCCCTGAGTTGGGCGAGCACACTGTTCAAGTCTTGAGGGAGTTTGGCTTTAAAGATGGGGAAATCAACGACCTTGTGCGTGACAAGGTCGTCTTAGATGCTTCTCAGTGATGATGACAAGAGGCGGGGCGTTTACGTTTACGCACCGCGACCACTGACGAACTGACGACAGTTAGAGAGCAAGGTGTCGCTGGCTTTGGCCAGCAAACCTTGGTCTGAGCCGAGTCCGACCATTTTGTAGCCCCATTCGATGTAGCGGTGCGCATCGGCTTCAGTGGCCGCAAGGATGCCGATTGATTTGCCGTGTTTGGCGGCAATCGCAGGCAGCGACTGGATGGCTTTTTGTACCTCTGGATGATGTTGCTGACCCAGAAATCCCATGCTAGCAGCCATGTCGTTGGGGCCAATGAAGGCACCATCGACGCCTTCAATACTGATGATCGCGTCAAAATATTTCACACCATCAGCGGATTCGATTTGAACGAGCACACAGATTTGTTCGTCAGCAGTTTGTGCATAATTGACCACGCGGCCCCAACGATTGGCACGCTGTTGACCGGCGACGCCCCGAATACCGCGATGAGGGTAGCGTGTTGAACGCACAATGTCCTGTGCTTGGTCAGCAGACTCAACGTTAGGCAAAATAAGTGTGCGTACGCCCATGTCTAGATATTGTTTAACTAAATCTTTATCAAATTTAACCAGGCGCACAGCAGGCTCTAAGTTGTAGCCTCCCAGCATTTGAATTTGAGTCAAGACAGTATGCATGTCATTGGGCGAATGCTCCATGTCAAGTGTGAGCCAGTCATAGCCAGAACTCGCCACAATTTCAGTCGAGTAGCTGCTTGATAACGCACACCACAGTCCTAACTGAATTTGTTTGCTGTAGAGGGCCGCTTTAAGAGAATTTGGTTTGAGCATCGTCATGTGAGTTTGTCTTTTCTTTTATGATGAATAGGCTTGATGTTAAAACACCTCGTTGCAGTTTACTAAGAAGTTAAAAGAAAGAGGATATTCAAATGGATAAGTTGGAAAAATGGCGCGGTTATGTGCCTGATGCTGAGCTTGAAACTTACAAAAAGGGTGGTTTTGGAGAGCGCATCGGCATGGGCGCCCGCGTGGCGTTGCTCAACGTGGATACGACATATATGTTTGTCGACCCTTCTTATTCGATGTGCGGACGGGATATGACCTCCGTCACCGATGCTGTCACGGCGTTGACCGAGCAGTTTCGCGCGCTTGATTTGCCGATTTATTACAGTCGTCGCGACGATCGTAGCCACCCCACGTATCGCGGCGTCTGGAATTACAAGCTTGCCAATCCAGATGCGTTTCAGTACCACAGCGATCCGCGTGCGGATCAATGGCCAGATGCTTATGCTCCGCGACCGATTGATCGCATTGTCCTCAAAAATAAGCCTTCTTGTTTTTTTGGTACTCCGCTCGAGTCGTTTTTGCGGTATGA
>JBILJA010000065.1:0-13052 GCA_044368775.1 Burkholderiaceae bacterium | reverse complement strand
ACACGATTGTTGTGTGTGGCATCTCTACGTCTGGTTGTGTGCGAGGCGCCGTGTCAGATGCTTTTGCGCATAATTTCAGAGTCATCGTGGTCGAAGAGGCGTGCGGCGATCGCAGTCCTCAGGCCCACAAGGCCAATCTATTTGATATGGATATGAAATCCGCTGATGTCGAGTCGCTGGCGTATGTTCAGGGGCAACTCAAGGCTCGATTTGCCTGAAGCATTTCTGACTGTCCGTGTGCTGCCAAGTTCACGGACAGCTAGCGATGCCATGTTGTAAATTCGTCGACGTCCATTCTCGTACTTTGATAGCTATTGATGGGGGCTTGCATATCCGGATAGCCCAGAGACATCGACACGATGAGTTTTTTACTGGAGGGGATCTCTAAGCATTGACGTATAGCATCTGGATAACCCGAAACGGAGGCCTGCATACAGGTGCCTAGCCCCGCCCCATGCGCCGCGAGTGTAAAGGACTGAAGGAATAGTCCCATGTCGAGCGCAGACCAATGTTCGAGGGATGCATCCATAAAAAAGAAGGCCGCACACGGCGCGCCAAAGAATTTAAAGTTTTGCAGGCGTAAATTATTACGCAAGGTTTGGTCGTCGCGACCAATACCAAGTGCTTTAAAACGGCGAGTGCCGTGATCTTTGGAGCGAAAATCAAGTGCGGGGGGCCAGGACTCTGGGGCAGGAAAATCGTAGTTGGGAGCGGTGTTGTCGCTGGCAAGCTTAAACAGCACTTCGGCCAAGGCCTCACGTTTCGCACCAGAAACGATGGAAACTTCCCAAGGTTGGGTATTTTTATAGGAAGGACTGCGCCCCGCGGCTTGTAAAACCTCTCTGAGCAGCGTTTCTGGGACTGGGGTTGACTTAAAGCCTCGAATACTTTGACGCGAATTGATGCCTTGCAGTAAATCCATTTTAGAGTCCCCTCGGAATTATTATGCGAGGATTGTAGCGATGGTTTACAGTTATGCGCTAAATATACAATTCTGGAGATTAAAAATGCGTTTAAATTTTTCTCGTACGTTTATTGCTGTGGCCACGTTGCTTGGCGCGACCTTGGCGCACGCCGCCTATCCCGATCGTAGCGTGACCTTGGTCGTGACGTACCCGCCAGGAGGCACGGCTGACCGGGTTGCCCGTCTGATCGCACCGGAGCTTGCAAAAGAGCTCGGTCAAAACGTAATTGTGGATAATCGCGGCGGTGCGGGTGGCATGATCGGCGCAGCCTATGTTGCCAAGGCAGCCCCAGATGGCTACACCATCATGCTGGACGCCGCCAACCATACGCAAAATCCTGCACTGCGCAAGATGCAGTTTGACACGCTCAAAGACTTTTCTTCAGTGATGTTGTTGCAACGCGTTCCAAATATCTTGGTGTCGAGCCCAAATTTTCCCGCAAAAACGGTTCAGGATTTGATTAAGCTCACGACTCCCAAGACACCGGTCGTCCACTATGCGACCTCGGGTGCAGGAAGTGCCCAGCATTTGGCTGGCGCGTTATTTAACGCCTTGGCTGGGACCCATCTGGAATCGGTGCATTACAAAGGAGGTGGCTTAGCCATTACTGATGTGATGTCTGGACAAGTGCCTTTGGCCTTCGCAACGGTCGGTACGGCGCTGCCACAGATCAAAGCGGGCAAACTGAATGTGATTGCTTCGGGCGGCGACAAGCGTTCAGCTGTTTTGCCGAATGTGCCCACGATCGCCGAAAGTGGCGTCAAGGGTTACTCAAGCTATGAGTGGAATGCGATCTTCGCGCCCGGAGGCACACCGCCCGCTGTCATTGATCGGCTCAACAAGGCGCTGGTTAAAGTCATGCAGCAACCTTCTGTCAAAGCTGGCATCGATGCGTTTAGCGGTGAAATCATTGCCTCCTCACCACAGCAGCTCGAAGAGTTTCGGCGCGCTGAGTTAGCCAAATGGCAGCGTGTCACTAAAGAGTTCAATATCAAGCTTGACTAAAGCATCATCTTTTAACTTTGGAATTTCCCCATGTCAGGTCCGCTTTCGCACATCAAAGTTCTCGATCTATCTCGCGTACTCGCAGCACCTTGGGCCGCGCAAAATCTCGCTGATTTAGGCGCAGATGTTATCAAGGTTGAACGCCCTATTAAGGGCGATGATTCCCGCGCCTTTGCGCCACCTTTTCTCAAGGATGAGCAGGGTAATACGACACGCGAGTCGGCATATTTTTGTGCGGCTAATCGCGGTAAACGTTCTATCACGATTGATATCTCCAAACCTGAAGGGCAAGAGTTGGTTCGCGAGCTCGCAAAAAACGTCGATGTGATTCTTGAAAACTATAAAGTGGGTGATCTTGCACGCTACGGACTCGGTTACGAGGATATCAAAGCCATTAACCCTGCCGTCATCTACTGTTCAGTGACTGGTTTTGGTCAAACGGGTCCCGAGAAGGATCGGCCAGGTTATGACTTCATGGCTCAGGGCATGGGCGGCTTGATGAGCATCACTGGCGAGCGTGATGACTTGCCGGGTGGTGGGCCACAGCGTGTCGGTGTGCCGATTATCGACCTGACAACGGGGATGTATGCAAGCATCGCTATTTGTGCTGCGATCGCGCACCGTGGCGTGACCGGTAAGGGGCAATGGATTGATGTTTCTTTGCTTGATTCCTGTGTGGCCTTTCTCGCGAATCAGGCGATGAACTATTTCGCAACCGGTGAGCCGCCCAAGGCAATCGGTAATGCGCATCCTAATATTGTTCCCTACCAGACCTTTAAAACGGCTGACGGTGCCTTGATTTTGGCCTGTGGAAATGACAATTTATTTAATAAGTTTTGCGAAATCGCTGATTGCGTCCATCTTTCCAAAGATCCGTTGTATTCCACAAACGGCGCGCGCGTAAAAAATCGTGAAGCGATCACCAATATTTTGAATGATATTTTTCTTAAGCGTTCGACCCGTGAATGGGTCAAAGTGCTAGATGAGGCCGGCGTGGCGAATGGTCCGATTAATAATGTTGCCCAAGTGTTCGAGGAACCTCAGGTCTTGGCGCGGGGCATGAAAATTGAACTCCCGCATGCTGTGGCGGGAACGGTGCCATTGGTCGGCAGTCCGATGAAGTTTTCTGATACGCCGATCAAACACGAAATTCCACCACCTGCTTTGGGCCAGCACACGGACGAAATTTTGCTGTCAGTCTTAAATAAATCACAGGATGAGGTCACTTGGCTCAAGACGAAGGGCATCGTTTAGTCTGTCATTGATGGTCTGCCATTGATCAAAAAATTGGTACTAAAAAATATAAAAGGGGAGATTGCATGTACGATTTAATCATCAGACAAGCTCAGGTATTCGATGGATTGGGAAATCCTGGCGTCATCGCAGATGTGGCCATTCAAAACGGTGTTGTCTCTGAAATAGGTGCTGTAACCGGTGCGGCAAAACAAGAGGTCAATGCTAAGGGCTTATCCTTGATGCCTGGTATCGTCGATTTGCATACTCACTTTGATGCTCAAGTGACTTGGGATCCGACGATGTCGCCATCTCCAGCTTTGGGTGTGACGACCGTGGTGATGGGTAACTGTGGCTTTGGTATTACGCCATGCCCAGCGGAGCATCGCGAGACCATGATGAAAAACCTCTCTGTTGTCGAGGGGATGGATCTCAATTCTTTACTCAACGGCATCAACTGGAATTTTGAAACCTTCCAAGAGTATATGGATCAGTTACGGGCAACAAAGCCCTATCTGAATACGGCGCTGTTTGCAGGTCACTCTGTGGTGCGGACTGCGGTGATGGGTGAGGCAGGTTCGCAAAAAGTCACGCCAACCCCTCAAGAGCTTGAGGCGATGTGTCAATTGGTGCGCGAGGCCATGCAAGCTGGCGCGATTGGTTTTGCATCTTCTTTTTCGCCTAACCATAGCGGCTATGGCGGCATCCCTATGCCCTCGACCATCGCGACCGAAGAGGAATTATTAGCGTTGTCCGGCGTGATGAAGGAGGTTGATCGGGGTGTATTCATGATGGCGACGGGTGCACGTGCGACCCCTGAGGTGATTGAAAAAGTCGCGGCCAATAGTGGTCGTCCAGCTTTCATATCGACTGTCCTGTCCATGTACAACCCTGCGACACCTGATCTGGCCATCACGTATTATGAAAAAGCCGAACAGGCGCGTGCGCGTGGCAACGAGGTCTATATCTTGTCGAGTTGCCAGCCCTTGTCTTTTGATTTCACGCTTGAGGAGCCTTATCCGCTCTATAGCCATTCTGCTTTTGATCGGGTTAAGAACCGTCCTGCAGAGGAAATCCTCAGCGCCTACAAGGATCCTGCATTCCGCTCGCAGTTTAGAAATGATCTCAATAATCTCAAACCTGGTATTTTGTTTCTCGGCGACTGGAATTATCTCGAAGTCGGTGAGGTCTCAATGCCTGAGCATGTCGAGCTTGAGGGGATGACCTTCGTTGCCTTGGGAAAAAAATGGGGAATGGATCCACTTGATGCCTTCTTTGAGTTGGCCATCAAAGAGAATCTAAAAAATCATGTGATTGGTAAATTTTTCAATCACATCGATGAGGGTGTGGCTCCCTTACTCAAGCATCCTTCTTCTGTCGTCACATTGTCTGATGCCGGGGCGCATTTGATTTATATGTGCGATGCGGCCTTTGGCCTGCATTTCCTCGGACATTGGGTGCGAAAAACAGGCGAGTTTTCTCTCGAAGAGGGCATTCGACGCCTCACGAGTCATGCGGCAGATCGTTTTAAGATCCCCAATCGTGGTCGATTACTCAAGGGCGCACCTGCGGACATGCTGTTGTTTGACCCCAAAGAGGTTGGGATGTCAAAACTTGAAACCCTGCACGATCTGCCGGGTGGCGGGGCACGCAAGGTGCGTTCAGGCACAGGCATCCATGGCGTTTGGGTCAATGGATGTATGGTCCACGATGGCAAAGACTACGTAAAGCTTGCCGAAGGTCCGGGGCATATCATTGACTCCTTCATGCACTAAGTTTTAGGCACCGAAGATGATTATTTCGCGTCATGAGGAAGGTGTCCTTTGGCTTTCGCTGAATCGAACCACGGCTGCAAATTCTCTCAATCTTGAGCTCTATGATGCGCTGCATGCTGCAATGCGACAGGCTGCCGCAGACACTGAGGTCAAATGCATCGTTCTGACAGGTGAAGGTTCCAAAGCTTTTTGTGCGGGCGCAGATTTAAAAGCGTTTGCGGACTTGGGTCGAGAACACGCGGAGCTTCGTCACCTTGCTTTGCTTGAGAGATGTTTCGAAGATGTCTTGAGTTGTGGCAAGCCGGTCGTGGCGTGTGTACAAGCTGCGGCAGTGGGTGCAGGTTTGATGTTGGCAGCTCTGTGTGACGAGATTGTCATGGTAGAGCAGACTTGGGTATCGTTACCAGAGGTGTTATTCGATATGCCAACGCCGATTGGTGCCGCGATTCTCTCCTCTCGGGTGCGCCATCACGCCCTTCATCGACTTGTCCAGCTTGGTGAGCGTATGGGCGCAGCGGAGTGTCTGTCCGAGGGGCTTGCCACTCAGATTGTGCCGCTTGAGCACTTGCGCGAGGCAACCGAGGTTCGAGCACGCGCTTTGGCTAATATCCCTCATCATGCGTATGCGATCAATAAACAGTGGATGACACAGTCCATTCGTACCGAGCTCGCACAAGCTTGCCGCTTGGCACGCTCGGTACTAGAGCATTGATCAACCCGGGTTGCTGATCACAACCTTGCCAAAATGTTTTTGTTCTTGAAGATGCTGGTAAGCGAGTTTTGCATCTTCAAAAGCGAATACTTTGTCGATGACAGGGCGCATTTGATTGACCTCGATTGCGCGAAGCATGGCTTCAAAGCTTTGTCGGCTCCCTACTGTGATTGAGCGGGTTGTAATCGACCGTCCTCGAAAGAGGGCGGGATCGAGTTGTTGCCCAACTCCGCCTAAAATGCCAACCTGTACTACATGGCCTCCGATTGCTGCGGACTTGAGTGAGCGCGCTAATGTGCCAGGGCCACCGACTTCGATGACAAAATCCGCGCCACGTCGGCCTGTTAGCCGCATCACTTCCTGATCCCATTCTGGGTGGGTCGCATAGTTGATGACTTCGTGTGCACCCAACGCGCGGAGCTTTTCGGCTTTTGAGTCGCTTGAGGTTGTGGCGATCACACGCGCGCCAAATAATCGCGCTAATTGAATGCCAAAAACTGAAACGCCGCCCGAACCGAGTGTGAGCACGGTATCGCCTGGCATGAGTTGACGCAGATCCGTTAGGCAGCACCAGGCCGTGACCGCGGCGCAGGGTAGGGTGGCTGCTTCTTCAAAAGATAGGTGTGAGGGAATCTTGACAACGCCTTGTTCATTAAGGACGACGTATTCGCTCAGCATGCCATCGATGCTACCGCCCAAGTCGGTGGAGAGATGCTCCGCCGCGATATGCCCGCCCATCCAACCTTGAAAAAATGCACCCGCGACTCTATCGCCGACCTTAAACCGTTTCACGTCTGCGCCCACGGCGATAATTTCACCGGCTCCGTCAGACAAGGGAATCACGCGTGGACGGGGCGGAACTCGGTATGCGCCACGCATCACCATCAAATCACGGTAGTTCAGTGCATTTGCTTTGACGCGAATGACGACATCTCGTGAACCTGGAGTGGGATCGGGTTCGTGGTTGAGAGAAAGATGATCCAAGCTACCTGTTTTTTCTAGACGGTACGTTTTCATGTGGTGTTTCCATGACTGCGATTAAATTCCTGATCGCGTAAGACGCGACGCATAATTTTCCCAGAGGGATTTTTTGGAAGACTCGCGACAAACTCAATACGTCGCGGATATTTATATGGCGCTGTGTGTTGCTGAACGTGTTGTTGTAATGTTTTGACGAGAGCCTCGCTAGGCATATAGTCAGGATGAAGAACGACGAACGCTTTTACGACTTCTCCGCGCTCAGTATCCGGACTGGCTACAACGGCACTTTCGGTGACGGCGGGATGTTCGATCAATGCATTTTCAACTTCGGTCGGTCCGATACGATAGCCTGCTGAGCTGATCATGTCGTCGCTGCGTCCCGCATAAAAAAGATAGCCTTGTGCATCGCGCGAGGAGAGATCCCCCGTCAGCCAGTAGTCAACGCCGTCGATGGTTCGGATGCTCTCGCGTGTGCGTGCCGGATTATTCCAGTAGCCCAGCATGAATTGAGGACTAGGCAGTCGCATAGATAAATGGCCGACTTGATTGGATCCAAGTATCACATCGTCATCACTTAAAATTTCAAAATGCGTACCAGGAATGGGTTGGCCCATCGAGCCAGGCTTGACGGGTAAACAGGGATAGTTGAGCACTGTCATCAGTGTCTCGGTTTGACCATAGCCGTCTAGTAATTCGGATCCAGAAAGCGCTTTCCACTGATGCACAATTTCAGGATTGACGGTTTCACCTGCGGAGACGCTCAAGCGCAACACACTGAGATCAACCTCAGCGAGATTTTCGTTGACGAGGTGTCTGAATTCGGTTGCGGGAGCGCAAAAAACGGAGACCTTGTAGTGCGCAAGAAGCCGTAAACGCTCGCGGGCATCAAATTTACCATCATAAAAAAAGACGCAACTCCCACGACTCCAGGGACCAAATAAAATACCGGTGCCCGCCTTTGCCCAACCTGTATCCGCTGTGCACCATTTGATATCGTCCTCGACCAGTGTCTGCCACCAGGCAGCGGATAAACGCCAAGTGTAAATGCCGCGGGTAGCATGTAAAACACCCTTGGGGTGGCCTGAAGAGCCCGACGTGTAATAGAGCAGGGCAGGCTCCTCGGACGTGAGAACCGCACAGGTAAAGTCTGAAGATTCTTGTTCACTGAGACGCAAGGGTAACCAAGCTGACGCGGATGTTTCCTCGACACTCAAACGTATCGTTAATGCATCGCATCGAGAAAATTTTTCAGTGTTCGCCGCCGTGGTGATGGCTGCGATGGCACCTGAGTCCTTGACGCGAAATTCGACGTCTTTTGACGTGAGCATTTCAATACAGGGGATGGGAATCGCACCGATTTTCATGCATGCAACGATGGCGAGTTGCCATTCAGGGATGCGGGGCAACATCACGATCACGCGATCGCCTTTTTTTAAGCCATGACGCGTCAGTAAATTGGCGTATTGATTGGAGATGCGACGGATATCTGAAAAGTTAAAGCGCCGTTCATGTCCTTGCGCATTACACCAAATCAACGCAGGTTTGTCACGGCGTGCGGCTTGCGCATCCACGACGTCGTGTCCAAAATTAAAAGTTTCAGGGATCGCCAAAACAAAGTTTCGCGCTGTCTCGGCATAGTCTTGCATGGGGTGCAGGGACATGAGAAACCTTGGTTGCGACGATCTGTGACTGTTCTTTTAAACGATCGTCAGTATTTCTTGGACAGGCAGGCGAGGCTTTTGCGGCCAATTTCCGGGTGCAGCGAAGCCCACAGCCACTAGCATCGCAGGGATATCGTTAGCTGTGAGCTTGAATTCTTTGGCGACACCCGCTGGATCAAAGCCGATCATGGGGCCGCTGACCAAACCCATTCCTTGCGCTGCGAGCATCAGGGTCATCGCTCCCATCGATGCGGAGCGAATCGCTTCGTCGCGCTGTCTGGTAGGGTTGTTCTCGTGTCCGTCGTGCGCCATTTTTACCCATGCATCCGCCATGGATTGTTCGAGCAAGCCCGACGCGATCGAAGGCTTGAGGGCATGCGCTAAACCTTTGTGCGCTTCAAGCTTTCCGCAAACGATAAAAGTCACCGCCGCATCGACGATTTTTTGCTGGCCATAGGCAACGGCTTTAAGACGCTCTTTGGCTTCTTTTGATTGAACTGCAATGAATTTCCAATTTTGGAAATTGAATGCGGTCGGAGCGCATGTGGCTAAGCGAATGAGCTCTTCGATCTGCGCTGTCGTCAGATTTTTGGTCGGATCGAACATGTTGGCAGATATTCGTTGTTCGATCACTTCTTTAACTGTGTTCGTCATGATGAAATCTAAGCTCTATAAAAAAGGAATGTTTATTTTAATGCTTGCGCGAGAAGCACGGCGGTATGCGTCGCTTGGGCGTCAGCACCATCTTGAATTTGATGACGACAACTCGTACCGTCTGCGACCACTACGGTCCCTTCCGCGCGGTTGCGGATCGCCGGCAGCAAGGACATTTCCGCCATCGCCATGGAGGCCGCATGATGCTCTGCTTCGTAGCCAAAGCTTCCAGCCATGCCGCAGCATGAAGATTCTATGGTCGAGACGTTGAGGCCAGGAATCCAACTCAATACCGTCTGTACCGGTGTCAATGCATCAAACGCTTTTTGATGACAATGTCCGTGAAGCATCGCGGTATTGGTTTCAATGGCTTTGAGTTCAAGTGTCAATCGCCCAGTTTTTTGTTCATTGACTAAAAACTCTTCAAACAAAAATGCGTGTCGCGCAAGCAGCTTGGCTTCATCGCCATATCCGTAGTCTAAAAACTCGTCACGAAGCGTGAGTAGACAAGAGGGTTCAAGTCCCACGATCGCCACACCGCGTTTAACAAAGGGTACTAAGGCATCGAGGGTACGCCTTGCTTCAGCTTTGGCTTCATCGACCATTCCCGCAGACAAGAAAGTGCGACCACAGCACAATGGACGCTCGCCAGAGCGTTGGTTCAGATGAACGGTATATCCCGCCGCTTGTAAAACCTGCTGAGCGGCTAGCGCGTTTTGCGTATCGATATAGTTATTGAATGTATCGACAAACAGCAAAACCTCATGTCCGGAAGTCGAAGCCAAGGGCTTTTGCTCTGTCTGACCTCCCAGGAAACTTGTTTTAAAGCGTGGCAGAGAACGTTCAGTGGCCAACCCCAAGGCGCGTTTAGTCACGGCACCCAAAACAGGTGTGTGCTCGAGTGCACTCAGCAGACCACCGATACGACTTGCAACACCGGCGTAACGTGGCATGTAAGCGATCAGCTTATCGCGCAGCGTTGTGCCATGATGTTTAGCCCAGGCTGCACGCGCCTCGATTTTCATCTTGGCCATATCGACACCCGTCGGGCAGTCTCGTTTACAGCCCTTACAAGATACACATAGATCCAGCGTTTCTTTGACTTCTGTACTGGCCAGACCCTCGGTGCCGAGTTGACCAGACAACGCCAATCGCAGCGTATTCGCACGACCGCGTGTCAGGTGTTGCTCGTCCTTGGTGATGCGATAGCTTGGACACATCGTGCCGGCATCAAATTTTCTGCAATGACCGTTGTTGTTGCACATTTCGATGGCTGAGGCTAAGCCGCCGCTCGCATCGACACCCGTGCCTGCTGCGGTTTCTACCCCAGTCATCGGATCACGCAGCACATTCCAAGCAGACCAATCTAACGCTGTAGGCGTCGAGGCGACGGAATAACCCGGTGCAAAACGGAAGTTGCTGCGATCATCCATTTTGGGTGGGTGAATCATCTTGTTTGGGCTGAAGCGATTTTCAGGATCAAACAGAGTCTTGATTTCTGCAAAGGCTTGATGAATGCGAGGGCCGTATTGCCACGATACCCATTCACCTCGGCAAAGACCATCACCATGCTCACCCGACAGCGCGCCTTTGTATTCGCGCACCAGCGCAGCCGTTTCCTCGGCAATCGCGCGCATTTGTGAAGCACCTTCGCGACGCATATCTAAGATAGGACGCACGTGCAGGGTGCCTACGCTAGCATGGGCATACCACGTCCCCTCGGTGCCGTAGCGATTAAACACCTCGGTCAGTCGGCTTGTGTAGTCCGCTAAGTGTTCGAGTGGGACGGCGCAGTCCTCGACAAAAGAAACCGGTTTACCATCGCCTTTCATGCTCATCATGATGTTCAGGCCGGCCTTGCGAACATCCCAAAGTGCCTTTTGTGCTTTGGCTTCAGGCATTTTGACCACACAGTCAGGGAGCCCCAGATCGCTCATCAGTGTGTCGAGCTCATCGAGTTGCTGAATCAACTCAGCTTGGTTTTGTCCGGCAAACTCAACCAATAAAATGGCCGCAGGCGAACCGACCAAGGCCTTTTCGATGACGGGTCTGAAGGATGGATTTTCCATCGCCAAATCAATCATCGTCCGGTCGACGAGTTCGACTGCGGTTGGTTTGAGTTTGACAATATGCTGAGTCGTTTCCATTGCTTTATAAAAGCTTTGGAAGTTCACGACACCTAGTGTTTTATGCTGGGGTAGAGCAGACAGCTTGAGTGTGATTTGGCGACTGTAGGCAAGCGTGCCCTCCGAACCCACCAGTAAGTGTGAAAGATTGGCGAAGCCGTCGTCCGTATACGCTCGCGGGTTTTGGCAATCGAATAAGTCGATGTTGTAGCCCGCGACGCGTCGCAACACTTTTGGAATGCGTTCGGCGAGCTCACCGCGTTCACGCGTTGCAATCGTTTTGAGCGTCTCTAAGATCCCCTCAAGCCGCGCACCGTGAACGGGTGCTTTGAGTGAACCAAAATACGCCTGCGTTCCATCTGCGAGCACGGCATCAATGCCAAGTACGTTGTGCACCATATTGCCGTACTCGATTGAGCGCGAGCCACAGGAATTATTTCCCGTCATCCCGCCAATCGTACACTGCGCACTCGTTGAGACATCGACAGGGAACCACAAGCCATAGGGCTTGAGCCAAGCATTGAGATGATCGAGCACAATGCCGGGTTCGACGGTGACGGTGCGTGCTTGCTCATCAAACGCTATGACATGACACAACCACCGACTATTGTCGATGATCAGCGCCTCACCCACTGTTTGACCGCACTGACTCGTCCCCGCGCCTCGCGACAATACCGCGACTTTTTGATCTCGCGCGATATCGAGTACACGCAGGACATCCGCTTGATCCCGCGGGACCACGACACCAATCGGTCTGATTTGATAGATCGAGGCGTCCGTTGAATAACGTCCACGGCTTGCGCTATCGAACAATACATCTCCCCGCAACTCTTTAGCTAAAAGCTGCGCGAGGGGAGAGTGGGTGCCTGACTTGGTCGGTGCGAAGAGAAGTGGTTTTGGGATCGCTGGAGAGACAACGGCGTTCATGATGCGTTTGCGAAATAATCCATGCCTGCCGCTACACCGCTGCCCGCGAGTTTGACGCCGGAAAGTTTGAGACCCATTTCGATGCCAGCGAGCGTGGCAAGCAAGGTCAGATCATTGCTATCACCCAGATGCCCAATGCGGAACATGCGGCCCTTGAGTTTGCCAAGTCCAGTTCCGAGGGAAAGGTCAAAGCGCTGCTGCACCAGTTTGCGGATCGCATCGGCATCAATACCGACGGGTGTGATGACACCCGTCAAAATTGGGGAGTACACACTTGGGTCCGCGCACTGAATTGGCAAGCCCCAAGCGTTAACCGCGGCGCGAACGCCTGCTGCCCAACGCTGATGGCGTGCGAATACATTTTCCATGCCTTCTTCGGTCAGCATGTCGATCGCTTCGGACAGGCCATACAGTAAGTTGGTGCTCGACGTGTAGGGCCAGTAGCCATCCTTGTTCATTTCGACGATTTCGTCCCAAGCCCAGAAGGAGCGTGGCAAATTCGCTGTCTTGGAGGCTTCGATCGCGCGGGGCGACAAGGCGTTGAAGCTGATGCCAGGGGGCAGCATCAAGCCTTTTTGGGAGCCACTGACCGAGACATCGATTCCCCATTGGTCGTGCCTGAAATCCGCACTCGCCAAGCCAGAGATTGTGTCAACAATCAAAAGAGCCGGGTGCTTAGCCTCGTCAATGGCTTTGCGCACTGCAGCAATATCCGAAGTCACGCCTGTCGATGTTTCGTTGTGCACGACACAGACGGCCTTGATACTGTGCGATTTGTCCTCAAGCAGTCTGGCATGAATCATATCGGCTTGAACACCACGACGCCACCCGGGCGCATTGGGTAGGTGTTCGTCTTGGCCTTGCCAAGAAAGAATTTCAGTCTTGAGACCGATACGGGTCGCAAGTTTGTTCCAGAGCGAGGCAAATTGACCGGTCTCAAACATCAGAACGTGGTCGCCCGCGCTCAAGGTATTCACAAGTGCAGCCTCCCACGCACCTGTGCCCGAGGCGGG
>JBILJA010000019.1:0-25504 GCA_044368775.1 Burkholderiaceae bacterium | reverse complement strand
AGTCGCACTCGCTGTTTCTTTGCACGCACCGAATGATGCGCTGCGCGATGAGTTGGTTCCTCTCAACAAAAAATATCCAATCAATGAGCTCCTTGCGGCGTGTGAACGTTATCTAGAGTTCGCCCCTAGGGACTTTATTACGTTTGAATATGTAATGCTTGATGGCGTCAATGACAGCGATCAGCATGCCAAACAGTTGATCGATATCGCGCGCCGGATCAATTGCAAACTCAATTTGATCCCCTTCAATCCTTTTCCTGCCTCGGGACTTCAGCGCTCCTCGGCTTCGCGCATCAGGATCTTTGCGCAACACCTGATGGATGCGGGGATTGTGACAACGGTCCGTAAAACACGCGGTGACGATATCGATGCGGCTTGTGGTCAGCTCGCGGGCGAGGTCAAGGACCGTACTAACTTAAGTGAAAAGATGGCCACAAGAAAAATGATCCCCATCAAGGAGACGCATGTATGAGTGAGCAGCTTGATCTGAGCAGTCCTTTGCGGACAGAGTCCGCCCCAGCTCCGAAAGAGCTCATTACTTCTGCAGGCTCTTTGCGCGCATTGAGAGTTTCCAAGGGATTTTCAACCGAAGATGTCGCTGTTCGACTCAAATTTTCTGCCCGACATATCGAGGCCTTGGAGTCCGAAAGTTTTGATACATTGCCCCAAGGTTTAGCCCTGCGAAGCATGGTCAGGAGTTACGCAAAGCTGTTAGGCATCGATTCCAAACCTCTTGAGGCCACACTTCATTCGCGCATCGGCAGTGTGCAGGGCGGTATTGCGAATCACACCTCAATGCGTACCTTGGGCACGCAACATGTTGAACATGCGACGCACTCGGGGGCATGGGCTTGGGTTGTATTGATTATTCTTGTCGTGTTGGCGGTCCTCGGTGTCGCGATATGGCAAGGCTTGTTACCTCCCGGTTTAGTGCCGGAGTGGATCGAGGCCTTGTTTAAATGAGTCAGTCGTCCACCTCTTTGGATTTGGCCTTGAGCGATAAAAAGATCGGTCCTTTGCCTCGTCACCTTACCAGGCAAGCTGTGGTGGCTTGGGGAAGTCAAAAGGTATTGATCGGTGGTGGTGCGCCTGTGGTGGTGCAGTCCATGACCAATACCGACACGGCGGACGCTATTGCCACTGCGATTCAAGTCAAGGAGCTCGCGCTTGCAGGCTCGGAAATTGTGCGGATCACCGTCAACACGCCAGAGGCTGCACGAGAGGTGATTGCGATCCGAGAGCAACTCGACCGTATGGGTATTTCGGTGCCCTTGGCGGGGGACTTTCATTACAACGGTCATAAGCTCCTGACCCAGTATCCTGACTGCGCTCAGGCATTGTCAAAATACCGGATCAATCCCGGAAATATGGGTGGGGGCAAAAAGCGTGATGATAATTTTGCCCAGATGATTGAGGTGGCTTGCCGGTACCAAAAACCAGTGCGTATTGGTGTGAACTGGGGTAGCCTGGATCACGAGCTCTTGGCGCGCATGATGGACGACAACGTCAAACTTGCTCAGCCGCGTGATGGACGCGCCGTGATGCGCGATGCCTTAGTGGTGTCCGCCATTAGTAACGCGGAACGCGCGCAAGAGCTAGGATTGACGGGCGATGCCATTATTCTCTCTTGCAAGGTCAGTCACGTTCAAGACTTGATCGCGGTGTACCGCGACCTCGCGGCGCGCTGTGATTATCCCCTGCACCTTGGTTTGACCGAGGCAGGTATGGGCAGCAAAGGCATTGTTGCTTCGACCGCTGCCCTAAGCGTTTTGCTACAAGAGGGAATTGGAGACACGATTCGTATTTCTTTGACCCCCGAGCCTGGCGGCGATCGTACGCGCGAGGTGATTGTTGGACAGGAAATTCTTCAGACAATGGGTCTGCGGGCTTTTACGCCGATGGTCGTCGCTTGTCCGGGTTGCGGGCGCACGAGCAGTACGGTTTTTCAAGAGCTGGCGGATCAGATTCAGACATATTTGCGCGAACAAATGCCAGCGTGGAAAACCCAATACCCTGGTGTTGAGTCGATGAATGTCGCCGTGATGGGATGTGTGGTGAATGGCCCCGGCGAAAGTCGCCATGCTGACATCGGTATCAGTTTGCCCGGCACGGGCGAGGTGCCTTCAGCACCCGTTTTTGTCGATGGTGAGCGTACCGTTACCCTCAAGGGTGATCATATCGCCGAAGAGTTTCAAAAGATTGTTCAGGATTACGTCGCTCGCCGTTATGGCGTTCACGCGAGATCACTTCATTTATGACACAAGTATTTTCCAAAGTCACCGCGATACGCGGTATGAACGATGCATTGCCAGGTTCAGGTGCACGCTGGGAGCGGCTCGAAGAGCTGGTGCGTCGTTGGTTGTCTGACTATGGCTATCGCAATATGCGCACGCCAATCCTCGAGCACACGCGACTGTTCACGCGTGGAATCGGCGAGGTCACGGATATTGTTGAAAAGGAAATGTATAGCTTCACGGACTCGCTGAATGGTGAGTCATTGACGATGCGACCCGAGTTTACGGCTGGCATGGTGCGTGCAGCGATCGAACACAATTTGCTGTACGACCGTCCTCAGCGCGTTTATGCGATGGGGCCGGTTTTTCGTCATGAACGCCCACAGCGTGGTCGCTACCGACAGTTTCACCAGATTGATGTCGAAGCACTTGGTCTGGCGGGTCCTGATATCGATGCTGAGCTCATCATCATGGTGGCGCGACTTTGGAAAGTATTGGGGATCAAGGATGTGCAGCTTGAGCTGAATTCGCTCGGGCAGGGGCAAGAGCGCGCCGCACATCGTCAGGCATTGATTACCCATCTCGAAGCGCACAAAGAAGTACTCGATGAGGATGGATTGCGACGGATGTACGCCAATCCGTTGCGGGTGTTGGATACTAAAAATCCTGACATGCAGGCGATGGCAGACGCCGCACCTAAGTTGTTTGACTTTTTAGGTGAGGTTTCCCGTGCCCACTTTGCTGGGGTTTGCGAACGCCTGGACGACGCAGGGGTGAGTTACCGCCTAAATCCCAGAATGGTTAGGGGCTTGGACTACTACAATTTGACAGTCTTTGAATTCGTCACGGATAAGCTGGGAGCTCAAGCGACGGTTTGTGGTGGGGGTCGCTATGATGGTCTGATTGAACTGTTGGGCGGAAAATCTGCACCAGCGGTTGGGTTTGCGATTGGCATGGAACGGTTGATGGATTTGTGGGGTCAGTACCAGCCCGAGTCTCCTAGGCCTGAGTGCGCGATCTATTTTGTACACCAAGGCGATGCCGCCCAACGTCGGGCAGCACTGTTGGCCGAGAGTTTGCGTGACGAAGGTATTTCTACCCTTGTTCATGCCGGTACTGGTAGTTTTAAGTCGCAGTTCAAGAGGGCAGATGCGAGTGGTGCCCAGATTGCGGTTATTCTTGGGGGCGATGAGCTTGCTTCTGGCGCAGCCTCCGTCAAAATGTTGCGCCTCGAAGGTCAGTCTGAAGCGCTCGCGCAGCAACACGTGCCGCTGGAAAATTTAGTGGCGTTTTTGAAAGATAAGGTTAATTAGGCATGGCTTACGATCCCGACGAGCAAGAACAACTAGACCAGATTAAAGCCTGGTGGAACAAGTACGGCACCTTGATATTGACAATATTGATTGTCGCAACGGCGATTGTCGGCGGCTGGCGTGGATGGCAGTGGTACGAAGGTCATCAAGCGTCCCAGGCAAGGGGCTATTTTGAGGCGCTCGAAGAAGCGGGACGCTCACAAGGTGAGGAATCGGTTGCTCGAATCAATGCGGCCATGAAGACACTACGTAGCGATTATGCCGCGACCGATTATGCTGCTCGTGGTGCGCTTGTCGCGGCCTCTGCACTCATTTTGCGTAAAGACGTTCCTGGCGCGCGGGCGCAGCTTGAATGGCTTGTTCAAACAAAGCACGCGGCGTTGGTCCCTGTGGCACGACTAAGATTGTCAGCATTATTTCTTGATCAAAAAGAATACGATCAAGCCTTGTCGCAACTCAAGGACGCGCCACCTTCTTTTGAAGGCTTGTTCGCCGATCGTCGCGGTGATGTACTTGCGGCTCAAGGCAAGCCAGCGGATGCCCGAAAAGCCTGGAATCAGGCGATCGAGTCTCTTGGCGCGACTGATCCGTTGACGCCAATCGTGAAGCTCAAACTAGATGCGTTAGGAGGTTGAGGATGCGCGCTTTCTTTGCAGAGGGTCTGATTCGAGCAGTAGCGGTTTTAGCGCTGTCTTTGTCGCTGGCGAGTTGCGGCCTGTTTGCTGAGAATGACCGCAACAAGCCAACTCCGTTGACGTCGTTCTTGCCTGGACTGTCTGCACAGATGGCATGGAAAACGCAGATTGGCAGTGGTTCCGGTTTGGGCTTTGCACCGACAATCGTTGAGGGTTCGGCTTATGCGGCTACGCCAGATGGAGCCGTCATTAAGGTTGATCTTCAAACGGGTAGCGTTGTTTGGAGAGCGACCGTCGACAAAAAACTTTCTGCAGGAGTTGGTAGTGATGGCAAGATCACTGCCGTCGTGACACGTGAAGGCGCTGTGGTTGCTCTCGATGAGGCTGGGCAGGTGAAGTGGCGCGCTCAGGCCACAAGTGATGTTTCGGTGCCCCCCGTGGTTGGCTATGGCGTCGTCGTCGTGCGCAGTGGCGACTATCGCGTGCAGGCGTTTAACGCGCAAACGGGTGATCGGATTTGGAGTGTCCAGCGACCTGGACCCGCGCTTGCTTTACGTGCGCCTGCACGCATGGTGATGCTCGAAGGTTTGGTCGTGACGGCAATACCCGGAGGAAAGCTGCTTGGTATTAATGCGGTGTCAGGAGATGTCCAATGGGAAGGCACGGTCGCGGTACCCAAGGGATCGACTGATCTAGAGCGCGTGATTGATGTCGTGGGCGCACCCGTCGTATTGGGGCAAGTGATGTGCGCAGTGTCCTATCAGGGGCGCGTCGTTTGTTTTGATATTGCTGCGGGAGGTCGTCCGGCTTGGTTTAAGGATTTTTCCTCTCTTGCAGGTTTGGCCCTTGATAACCGTCATGTTTATGCGCCAAGTCAAACGGATATCGTGACTGCTTTTAGCCTACAAAACGGTTCAGTGGTCTGGACGCAAGAAGCTCTCAGACATCGCAAACTGACGAGTCCTGCTGCGGTGGGTCTCGCGGTGGCTCTCGGGGATTTCGAGGGTAACGTGCATTTTCTAGCTCAAGATGATGGGCGAATGCTTGCTCGAACTCCAGTCGGAGGGGGTGCAATTCGCTCTCCATTATTGGCCACGCCTCAGGGCGTGCTTGTTCAAACGGGTGACGGTGCGCTCGTAATGCTGGCGTTGAAATAACTCGTGTCTGTTAAACCTGTCGTTGTTCTAGTGGGACGCCCCAATGTGGGCAAATCCACACTCTTCAATCGTCTGACGCGGTCGCGCTCAGCCTTAGTCGCTGATTTTTCCGGATTGACCCGGGATCGGCACTATGGCGAGGGTCGCGTTGGTCAAACGCCTTTTATTGTTGTAGATACCGGAGGCTTTGAACCTGTAGCCAAAACGGGCATCCTTCATCAAATGGCGCGTCAAACCAAGCAGGCGATTGCTGAAGCTGATGTTGTGATTTTCATGGTTGACGCACGTGCGGGTCTCAACGCGCATGATCATGATATTTCGCGGCTGCTGAGAAAGCTTGGGCAGCGCGTTATTTTGTGCGTCAACAAGGCTGAAGGTATGCAGCACGGCAGTGCTGTTGCTGAGTTTCACGAGCTGGGACTGGGATTGCCAGTTGCGATTTCGGCAGCACATGGCGACGGTATTGCCGACTTGATCGAGCACGCTTTAGAGGGGCTCGGCGAGCCTGTGCTCGAGGCGCCTGAATTCGATGCGGACGATGCCGAGCCAACAGAGGCTGCCTTAAAGATTCAGGGCGAAGCGGTTGAACCAGAGATCAAACATCGCATCAAGCTTGCCATTGTCGGACGACCTAACGTTGGAAAGTCCACGCTGATTAACACCCTGCTAGGCGAAGAGCGTGTGATTGCTTTTGACATGCCTGGCACAACCCGTGATGCGATTGAGATCGAGTTTGATCGCGGTGGCAAACAATACACACTGATTGATACGGCGGGCTTGCGAAAGCGTGGCAAGGTGTTTGAAGCCATTGAAAAATTCTCTGTCATCAAGACATTGCAAGCGATCGAAGCTTGTAATGTGGTGTTGTTGATGATCGATGCGCAACACGAGGTTTCTGAGCAAGACGCACATATCGCTGGCTTTATTCTTGAAACGGGTCGTGCTCTCGTGGTGGCGATCAACAAATGGGATGGCCTTGACGAGGAGCAGCGCGAAAAGATTCAGCGTGAGTTTGACAGAAAGCTCCGTTTCTTATCTTTTGCGCGCGTTCATACGATTTCTGCCTTGCGGGGCCAGGGGATTAATACCGTATTGAAGTCTGTCAATGCGGCACATGCCGCCGCATTTATGAAGTTGTCGACACCGCGTCTGACACGTGAGTTACAGGCTGCTGTCGAACAACAACCCCCTCCGCGCAAGGGTATTTTCAGGCCCAAAATGCGCTACGCTCACCAAGGAGGACAAAATCCTCCTTTGATTATTGTCCATGGTAACGCTTTGGATGCGATTTCCGATTCTTATCGACGTTATCTCGAAAACAGATTCCGAGATGCGTTCGAGTTGGCGGGTACCCCTTTGCGCATCGAGTTCAAATCTTCTTATAACCCTTTCGTGGATCATTGATTTGTCATGAGCCGTTATTGGAATAGTCTGGTCGCTAAGCTCGATCCCTATGTTCCGGGTGAGCAGCCTCTCGTTCAAAATTTAATTAAGCTCAATACCAATGAGCATCCTTATGGACCTTCACCCAAGGTCATTGAGGCGATTCGGGCAAACACCAACGATAGCTTGCGTTTGTACCCGGATCCAACGGCACTTGATTTAAGACGGGCAATTGCACATCGGTATGGCTTGCTGGTGGATCAAATTTTTGTAGGCAATGGATCCGATGAGGTCCTTGCACATGTGTTTCATGCACTGCTTAAGCATGATCATCCCGTCGTATTTCCAGATATTACCTACAGCTTCTACCCGGTTTACTGCGGTCTTTACGAAATTCAATATAAAACTGTTGCCTTAGATGAACAGTTAAAAATTCGTGTTGAGGACTATCTGCCTGGCGCTTCTGTTGGTCGCGTGGGAGGGATTATTTTTCCGAATCCTAATGCGCCAACTGGTGCGGTACACGCCTTGGGTGAGGTAGAGCGTATTGTTACGGCCAACCAAGATGTCGTGGTGGTAGTGGATGAGGCGTATGTCGATTTTGGCGCTGAAACAGCGGTCAGTTTGATCAAAAAATATCCCAATTTGCTGGTTGTTCATACGCTTTCCAAGTCCCGCTCTCTCGCTGGACTTCGTGTTGGCTATGCCATGGGTCATCCTGATCTGATTCAGGGTTTAGATCGCGTTAAGAATTGCTTTAACTCTTATCCGCTGGATCGGCTGGCGATTGCTGGGGCGACCGCAGCGATCGAGGATCAAGCGCACTTTGAGCAAACACGCGATGCCGTTGTCCGGTCTCGTTGCGCACTGACCTCCGGCTTGGAAAAGCTCGGATTCGATGTTTTGCCTTCTGCTGCGAACTTTATTTTTGCCAAACACCCTGCTAAAGATGGGGCAGCTTTTGCCGCAGCGTTGCGTGACAAAAACATCATTGTTCGACACTTTAAAGCACCTCGCATTAATCAGTATTTGCGCATCACGATTGGTACGGATCAAGAATGTGAAAAACTGCTCGATGCTTGTCGAGCCATTCTGCGTTAAGCCTCCGAAATTGAGTCATTTGTAACTATAAGTTTCATTTGCTAGCGCACTGCGGGGAAACCCTGTACAGTATGGTCATTGGCGCCGCATCGCAGCAAATTTTTCACGATGTGGGTTCGTCAACAACAACATATGGAGCCTGCCAATGAGCAATAAAGGGCAAACTTTGCAAGACCCCTTCCTTAACGCCCTGCGTAAGGAGCATATTCCAGTGTCTATTTATCTGGTTAATGGGATCAAACTTCAAGGCCAGGTCGAGTCATTTGATCAATATGTCGTGTTGCTTCGCAACACTGTGACTCAGATGGTTTATAAACATGCGATTTCCACGGTCGTGCCTGCACGCGCCGTTAGCTTGCCAGTTGATGCCTCCGCTGAAGCAGAGGCTGAATAGTCGAACTGAGATTGACGCATGCGTGCGTTAATCATCAGCGTTGATCTCGGCTCCCCTGATCATGTCGCCCATGCCGAAGAGTTTGCGCTCTTAGCCAAGGGGGCGGGTGCTAGTTTAGTGGCGACGCTGACTGCGCGCCGTCAGCGTCCTGACGCAGCCTATTTTATTGGCTCAGGCAAGGTTGAGGAGGCGGTACTCCTTGCTGAAGCGTCCGAGGCAGAGGTGGTGCTTTTTGATCAGCCCTTATCCCCGGCGCAGCAGCGCAATCTCGAGCGGCAGCTTAACTTGAGAGTGGTCGACCGCGTGGCGTTGATTCTAGATATCTTCGCACTCCGTGCCAAAAGTCACGAGGGTAAGTTACAAGTTGAACTTGCTCAGTTACAGCATCTATCCACACGCCTGACGCGCCTTTGGTCTCACCTAGAGCGACAAAGAGGCGGGATCGGTATGCGTGGGCCTGGCGAGTCACAGCTTGAGATGGATCGCCGAATGATTGGCGCCAAGGTCAAGCTGTTGCGGGAGCGCTTGGAGCGCGCCCAACGCCAACGATCAACGCAACGTCGAGCGCGCGCGCGCGGCGCCACGCTGTCAGTGTCGCTGGTGGGCTATACGAACGCCGGTAAATCAACCCTGTTCAATGCGATGACCCGTGCCGGTGCATATGCCGCAGATCAGCTTTTTGCGACACTGGACACGACGACACGTCGCTTGTGGATCGAAGGGGCAGGGCAGATTACCCTTTCAGATACTGTGGGTTTTATCCGAGACTTGCCGCCGACGCTGATTGCTGCTTTTCGCGCCACGCTCGAAGAAGCCACACAAGCAGATTTGCTACTGCATGTTGTGGATGCAGCGAGTCCTCAGCGTGACGAGCAAATCGCAGAGGTCAACAAAGTTTTGTTAGATATCGGTGCGGCAGATATTCCCTGCATTTTGGTCTACAACAAAACCGACCTCGCTGGACTGGAATCTCGTGTTGAACTGGACGAACATGGTACGATTTGTCGAGTTTTTTTAAGTGCTCAAAAGCGCTCTGGCTTGAGCGGTTTGCGTGATGCTATTAGTCAGTTTGCTACTACCTCGGAAAACAATGCGATCTCTTACGAAAATATTCAACCTGAATGACCCCGGCTGGGGTCGTGGTCAGGGCGGTGGTGGCAACGAGCCGCCTCGTCGTCCACCCCAAGGAAACGGCCCACCTGATTTAGATCAGGTCTGGCGTGATTTTAATAATCGTCTCGGTGGCTTGTTTGGTGGCAAACGAGGCGGTGGTAAAAATGGCGGACCTCTCAATGCGGGCGGTCCTACACCACGTCAGTCGAAAATCGGACTCGGCGTGATCGTGGCTGCAGCAGTGGTTCTTTGGTTGGCAAGTGGTTTCTTTATTGTCCAAGAAGGCCAGGTGGCTGTGATTACTCAGTTTGGTAAATACAAAAGCACGGCTCAGGCTGGCTTCCAGTGGAGAATACCTGCCCCGATCCAATCGAATGAGATGGTCAATTTGTCTCAGTTGCGTACGTTCGAAGTGGGTTTTCGTGGAAATGCGCGCAATCGCGTTTTGCCAGAGTCCTTGATGTTGACAGACGATGAAAATATCGTGGATGTTCAGTTCGTGGTGCAGTACCGATTGCGTGCGGACGGTGCACCGAACTATCTATTTAAGACCAAGGATCCAGACGAGTCGGTTCGCCAGACTTCTCAATCGGCAATGAGAGAGGTGGTGGGTACGCGCTCAATGGACTTTGTTCTGTATGAGGGTCGTACTGCGGTGGCCGCCGAGGTTCAAAAACAAATGCAGCAGATCCTCGACCGCTACCAGACCGGTGTTCAGGTCAGTAGCGTGGCGATTCAAAACGTTCAGCCGCCAGAGCCTGTTCAGGCAGCCTTTGATGATGCGGTCAAAGCAGGTCAGGATCGTGAGCGCCAGATCAACGAAGGTCAAGCCTATCGCAACCAAATCGTGCCTCTCGCTGCGGGTCAGTCCTCCCGGATGCTTGAGCAAGCCGAAGGCTATCGTGCCCGCGTAGTCGGCAATGCCGTGGGTGATGCCGCTCGCTTCACGAGTGTGCTTGTCGAGTATCGAAAGGCTCCAGAAGTGCTCCGCGAGCGTATGTATCTCGAGACAATGCAACAAATGTATTCCAACGCAAGCAAGATTCTGGTCGATACCTCCGGCTCGAACAATATGTTGTATTTGCCACTGGACAAAATTACGCAGCAAGCCGCTCAAGGCGCCCAGCGTATCAATCCCATGGCAAACACACCTGTTCAGACCAATGCTCCCAACCCCTTAACGCAGCCCTCGCCAGTCACACGGCCTGCTGCACCAGGGCCTATCAACACACTGACGCGCGATCGCGGCAGTCGATAACACAGAGGACACAATCATGAAAAGATTATTTCCCCTGTTGATCGCCTTGTTCATTGGCGCGGTGGTGCTTTCCTCCTCCGTGTTTATTGTTCGCGAGCGTGACTATGCGCTGGTTTTTGCGCTGGGTGAAGTCAAGAAAATCGTCTCTGAGCCGGGTTTGTATTTCAAACTGCCACCTCCATTTCAAAATGTGGTGACCTTGGACAAGCGTTTGCTCACGATTGATTTGCAAGAAGCCGAACGGATCCAGACTTCTGAAAAGAAGAACCTGTTGATTGATTCGTTCGTCAAGTGGCGGATTGTTGACCCACGGTTGTATTACGTGACCTTTGGTGGGAACGAACGTGCGGCACGAGAGCGTTTGCAGGCCCAGATCAGAGATGCGCTCAATGCCTCGGTCAACATCCGTACGGTCAAAGACGTCGTCTCTCTTGAGCGCGATGTCATCATGACCGAAGTGCTCAACAATGTTGCAAAACGTGCCCAACCCTTGGGTGTCGAAATCGTTGATGTACGCCTCAAGCGCATCGAGTTCGCCCCTGAAATTTCCGAGTCGGTCTATCGTCGAATGGAGTCCGAACGCGTTCGTGTTGCGAATGAGCTTCGCTCGATTGGCGCTGCAGAGGGCGAACGGATTCGAGCTGAGGCAGATCGTGAGAGAGAGCAAATCCTCGCCAAGGCCTATGGACGCGCAGAGGCGATCATGGGTGAGGGTGAAGCCGAAGCGGCTGGTTTGTATGCCAAGGCTTATGGCGCGGACTTACCTTTCTATAGCTTTTACAAGAGCTTAGAGGGATATCGTGCTGCCTTTGGTAAGCCTGGCGATGTACTTGTGGTCGACCCAAGCTCTGAGTTCTTTAAGTATCTCAAGAACTCTCAGGGCAAAAGATAGTTTTTATACCGATTCTGAGCGAGAAATCCCCCTCGCTCAGAGCCTTACATTAATCAGATAATCTGTATAATGTGCTGTAAGCTTTATCGATTGTTCTGGCGGCTTGCCGGGCTTACGCCCCAAGCCGCTTTTTGTTTGGCTGTTCGTTTTGTGCGCTTTTACATTCCGAGCGGTCGTGATTAGTTCTTGTCGAACTTAACCCTTTTTTATTTTCCTGCGATCATGAAAGGCAATTGGTTGTTGCCAGAAAGTTTGGCAGATATGTTGCCAGCCGAGGCGCGCCGTATAGAAAACCTGCGCAGGCACTTACTCGACTTATTCCGTACTTATGGATTCGAGTTGGTTGCCCCGCCATTGGTCGAGTACATCGATTCGTTGCTGTCCGGAACCGGAAGCGACTTGAGTTTGCGCACCAGCAAGCTTGTGGACCAATTGTCTGGGCGCACCTTAGGGATTCGTGCTGACATGACCCCACAGGTGACACGTATTGATGCGCACTTGCTCAATCGTGCGGGTGTGACGCGTCTCTGTTACTGTGGCCCCGTGTTGCATGCTCGTCCTGCTGGCTTATTGGCGAGCCGGGAGTTGTTGCAAATCGGTGCTGAGATTTATGGCCATGCTGGCGTTGAGGCCGACCTCGAAATTATTCGCTTAGCACTTGAAAGCACGAGATTAGCGGGCGTTCAAGCGGTACGCCTGGACTTGTGTCATGCCGGCTTAGTACGGAGCTTGCTTGAAAGCGATCCTTGCGCGCAGCGCCGTGCCGATGAAATTATGGCGTTGTTGCGAGAAAAGGACATGCCAGGCTTGCGCCTGCTAAAAGAAGGTCCCGAGGCACTTCAAGCGTCAACAGTGCAATTCCTGTGTGCTTTACCCCAACTTTATGGAGATGCTTCTGTCATTGCGCGTGCGCGCAAGACGTTGCCCTCTATTCCCGGTGTTATGCAGTCTCTGGATACCCTCGAGCATTTGCTTGCTGCGCTGGATGATGTGTCAGTGGGCGTGGATTTGGCGGATGTAGGCACGTATGGATATCACACTGGCGTCACGTTTTCTGTCTACGCCGAGGGCTGGCATGATGCGATTGTGCAGGGTGGTCGCTATGACGATGTCAGTAGGGCGTTCGGACGTGCGCGGCCTGCGACGGGATTTAGTCTGGATCTACGTAAGTTGGTAGCTGGTTTATTGCCTGCGTTGCCAGCACCGGCCATTCGTGCGCCTTCAGGGCAGGGTTCTGGTCTGCGCGAGGCGATGCAGGACTTGCGCCAGAGTGGCAATATCGTTGTTCAGGTTTTTCCAGGCGAGGCTGCCACGCACGATGAGTTTGTTTTTGATCGTGAGCTTGTGTGGCGCGATGGTCGTTGGTTGGTTCAGCAGGTTCTTTAGGCTTCGGTGCGACGTTGGCCTTCTTGGCCCTCTGCGTGCTTGGAGATATTTATTCCGAAACTGATTGGTTTGATTACCCAATATGAGCAAGAACATCGTAGTGATTGGCACCCAATGGGGTGACGAAGGTAAGGGCAAGATCGTTGATTGGCTTGCTGAATCCGCGCGCGGAGTTGTGCGGTTTCAGGGTGGCCATAATGCGGGCCATACCCTTTGGGTGAATGGCAAAAAAACGATTTTGCGACTGATCCCTTCTGGCATCATGCATCCAAGCGTGACGTGTTACATCGGTAACGGTGTGGTGCTATCACCCGAGGCGTTGCTCAAAGAAATTTCCGAGCTCGAGGCAGCAGGATTGGATGTTCGTTCGCGGCTCAAAATTTCAGAGGCATGCCCTTTAATTTTGCCTTATCACGTGGCGCTCGACCAGGCGCGCGAGGCACGCCGTGGTGATGCCAAAATCGGCACAACGGGTCGCGGTATTGGACCTGCTTACGAAGACAAGGTTGCCCGTCGCGCGTTACGCGTGCAAGATTTGTTCGATCCAGAAAGTTTCCGCGCCAAAGTCGATGAGGTCTTAGATCTGCATAACTTTGTGTTGACTAAGTATCTGGGTGCCCAGGCTATATCCGCTCAAGAGGTCGTGGATCAGGCGATGGCTCTTGCACCAGCTATTGCGCCGATGGTGGCTGATGTGAGTAGCCTGTTGTACATGGCGCAGCAGGCAGGGGAAAACTTATTATTCGAAGGTGCGCAAGGCGCCCTGTTGGATGTGGATCATGGGACATATCCCTATGTCACGAGCAGCAACTGTGTTGCTGGTGCGGCCGCAGCGGGCGCGGGTGTCGGACCCCAGAGCTTGAATTATGTCTTGGGTATCACCAAAGCATATGCGACGCGCGTGGGTTCAGGTCCCTTTCCAACCGAGCTTTTAGATGAAACAGGCTTGCAACTCGCCACGGTTGGCAAAGAGTTTGGATCGGTGACGGGGCGTCCTCGTCGTTGTGGCTGGTTTGATGGCGCGGCACTCAAGCGCTCCGTCCGCCTCAATGGTATTTCTGGTCTCTGCATCACCAAACTAGATGTGTTGGACGGACTGCCTGTACTCAAAATGGGTGTTGGCTACGAACTCGATGGTAAAACTTGTGATGTGCTCCCTTATGGCGCGGCGGCTGTTGCGCGTGCTAAGCCCATCCTCGAGTCAATGCCTGGCTGGACGGAGTCCACTGTCGGCGTCACTGATTTTGACAAGCTACCTGCCAATGCTCAGCGCTATCTCAAACGCCTTTCAGAGGTTTGTGGCATTCCGATTGACATGGTTTCAACGGGGCCTGATCGTAATGAAACAATCATGCTTCGCGACCCGTTCAAATCCTGATGTCTGTGCAGGGAGGGCCCCAAGATGTCAGGGTGGACTGGGAAACCTACCATCAGTTGATAGAGCGTTTGGTTGTCTTGGTGTATCAGTCTGGTTTACAGTTTGATCAGATCTTGTGCTTAGCCAGGGGTGGTTTGAGGGTGGGTGATGTTGTTTCACGCATATTCGATTTGCCGCTTGCGATTTTGGTGACGAGCAGTTATCGCGAAAATCAGGGTCATACGCAGGGTGAGTTAGAAATCGCCCCTTTCATCAGTATGACCCAAGGTACGCTCAAAGGCCGTGTTTTGGTTGTCGATGATTTAGTCGATAGCGGCAACACGCTCCAAGGTGTTTGCCAGCATCTTTTACGGACTTATCCCAGCATCGAGGCGATCAACACCGCGGTGATTTGGTACAAAGCCTGCTCTGGCATCAAACCTGATTTTTATGTTGAAAAATTGACCGCAAATCCCTGGATTCATCAACCTTTTGAGATCTATGACGGCCTGTCAGCCCAAGACTTGCTAGAAAAAGCCGCCAAGGATCATCCAAAATAGCGTATTTATGCTATGATCTAAGGCTATTTAGTTGTTTAACTGTTTTATTTTTACGTCACGCATCCTATGCCTATCGTTCGTCTGAAAGAAAACGAGCCCTTCGAAGCCGCACTGCGTCGCTTCAAGCGCACAATCGAAAAAACTGGTCTGTTGACAGAGTTGCGCGCCCGCGAGTTCTATGAAAAGCCCACTGCCGAGCGCAAGCGTAAGCAGGCTGCCGCCGTTAAGCGCCATTACAAGCGCATCCGCAGCCAGCAATTGCCACCGCGCATGTACTAATCCACGGCGCACATGTTGCGCCGTTCACGTATGGTCTGAGCGTTGATCCCAGATTCCTTTATCCAGGATCTTCTTGCCCGAGTCGATGTCGCCGATGTCGTCGGCCGATATGTGCAGTTAAAGAAAGGGGGCATCAACCTGCTTGGGTTGTGTCCCTTTCATAACGAAAAATCTCCTTCTTTTACTGTTAGCCCCACAAAGCAGTTTTATCATTGCTTTGGCTGTGGAGCGCATGGCAGCGCCATTACCTTTCTAATTGAGCATACTGGGGCGAGTTTTCCGGAGGCGGTTAGAACGCTTGCCAGTGCTGTTGGTATGAGTGTTCCCGAGGAAAATCGTTCTCCAGGTCAAAAGGCTGCGAGCTCGCGCCGGCGTGAAGAGATTTCCCAACATACCCAAGTGTTGGACCTTGCTCAAAAACATTATTTGTCTCAATTGCGTGAGAGTCCTGCGGCGATTCGTTACCTCAAGGAGCGAGGCCTCACGGGATTGATCGCCAAGGAGTTCGGTCTAGGTTGGGCAAGTGCGGATCGTCAGGCTCTTTCCAAGGTTTTCCCCCGTTATGACGATGCGATCCTCGTTGAATCAGGGTTGGTGATCGAGTCCGAGGATGGTCGCCGCTATGATCGTTTTCGGGAGCGCATTATGTTTCCGATTCGAAATGCCAAAGGCGAAATCGTTGGCTTTGGTGGACGCATTATTGGCAAGGGCGAGCCCAAGTACCTGAACTCGCCCGAAACACCTGTTTTCTCCAAAGGCAACGAGCTTTACGGGTTGTTTGAGGCGCGAGGCGCAATTCGCACGGAGGGCTGTGTGATTGTGGTTGAAGGCTACATGGATGTGGTGGGTTTGGCTCAGTTAGGGGTCAAAAATGCGGTGGCGACTCTTGGTACGGCTACGACACCGACGCATATTCAAAAATTGTTGCGCGCAAGTGACAAGATTATTTTTAGTTTTGATGGTGACAGCGCGGGTCGCCGAGCCGCTTGGCGAGCGTTACAGGCTTCTTTGCCGCTTCTTCGTGATGATATTTCTATCCGGTTTTTATTCTTGCCCACAGAGCACGATCCCGATAGTTATATCCGGAAATTTGGCGAAGAGGCCTTTCGGGCATGCTTAAACGAGTCTGATGCGCTTTCTACATTTTTTCTCAATGAGCTGTCCGCCCGCCACTCAACTCAGGAGCTCGAGGGACGTTCGGCTCTTGTGCATGAAGCCAAGCCATTGTTGGCACAAATTCCTGCGATTGCACTCAAGGTCCAGCTGCAGAACGAGTTGGCGCGCTTGGTTCAATTTACGCCCGAGGAGTTGAGTCAGTTAATGGCCCAAGACGCTCCCCACAGAATGGCGGGATTGCCCGAGCCTGGTCGTGCAGCGCCTCTTGGGCGCGCAACAGGTCAGGAGCGCAAGGCTTCGGCTGAGTCAAATGATGAAGAGGGGGCATTCCCAAGAGATGATTTATCTGATGGCGGCGGCCGATACAAGCGTTCAGCGCGCAGTAGCGCTGTGCCTGGTGTCTCGCGGCGCGCGGTCGCACCCCTTGCGCGCCGTTTATTGCGCTTGTTGCTGACCCATCCCGAGTTGGTCGATCAAATGGGGGAGCAGCAGGTTGAAATTTTGGCTCGAGGGCCTCATTTGGATATGGTCAGAGATCTTATTGTTCTGATTCAAGCATCAGGTGCCCGTCATGTTGGTGCGTTGATCCAAGCGGCTGACCCTGGTGCCGATCTGGGTATTTTGCTTGTTTCGGTCGCTGAGGATCTTATGTCTCAGGAATCCTTGCCTAATCCTCAGTCCGAATGGGAGGATGCTGTTCGGCGCATCGAGTTGGACGGTTTAAAGGCCGAGCAACAGGTATTGATTGGGCAGGGATTAAATAATTTAGCTGCTCAGCAAAAATATCAGGAACTTTCTCTGAGTATCACCCGTCTAATGAGGGTAATTGAATCAAGTAAGTCTTCCTGATTCAGTTAAAATCAATGGTTTACGCAGCTCAAGCGTGTGTTTGAATCAAGCACGGATTGGGCAGGCTCGTGCTTAAAGCACTTCTAAATATAAGAGCGATCATGACTCAACCCCTTGGCAAGAAAAAAACAATGGCTGCTGCAAAGCCTAAACCCAAAGCTGCAACCAAGCCCATCGCCAAGGTGGTTAAACCTTTGAGCAAAGCACCGTCAAAGCCGGCGCCTAAGTCGGCAACGAAGTCGACAACTAAGCCTGTGCCCATGCAGGCGGCTAAGCCTGTTTCAAAAGCTTCTTCCAAACCAGTGGCTAAACCAAGTGTAAAGTCTGCCTCAAAGCCAAGCGCCAAGCCCCCAGTTAAGTCAAACACTAAGTCCACCGCCAAGCCAGTCGCCAAGTCAGCCAATAAGGCTGTTGTGACGAAAGTCGCCGCTGGCTCAAAACCCAATAAAGCAGTGGTCAAGTCCATCGTGGCTCGACCCGTTCCAACCAAATCCGCAGCAAAAACTGCAGTTCAATCAGTCAAGGATTCAATGAAGTCGGCTTCAAAAAGTAAACCCGTAGCATCCGTTAAATCAACCGTAGCAAAGAGCAGCGCAAAACCCTCAGTTAAGCCTGCAGGTAAACCTGCAGCCAAGCCGAGTGCGAAAGTCGCTGAAAAAGTTGAAAAATTAGACAAGTCTGACAAAAAGGCGCCGACTAAAGGGGTATCAAAGCCCACAGCCACCAAGGCGGCAGCCCCCGCGGCCAAGCCTGTTCCAGTTAAAGCCGCGCCTCCGGCGCCTGTTTCATCCAAAGCGCCTGGCAAGGTCGATGTGTCCAAGCCCGCTCCTCCTAAAGACGACGGTGATGGCCCACCAAAGAAAGCCAGTGGTCGTCCGCCGGGCGGTACGGGTCGACGTCCCGGACGTCCTTCTAAAAATCCAAACAATAACGATGCGGATTTTGGTGATTCGGGTGATGGCGAACACGAAGTTGAAGTTGTGCCTGATTTCAAACCCGCCAAGCGCGGTAAGCGTGGCAAGGGTGACGCAAAAGATTTGATCGCACGCGGCCCAGTGACACCTGAGGAATACGAGGCACGACGCAATCGCTTGAAGTCTCTTATTAAGCTCGGCAAAGATCGCGGGTACTTGACGTATGGTGAGATCAACGACCATTTGCCTGATGATCTCGTGGATGCTGAAGCCATTGATGGCATCATCAGTACGTTTAGCGACATGGGCATTGCGGTCTATGACCAGGCCCCTGATGCTGAAACTTTACTGTTGGGCGAAAACGCACCGGTCGCGACCTCTGATGATGATGTCGAGGACGAGGCTGAGGCCGCTCTGACAACGGTTGACTCAGACTTTGGTCGCACAACGGATCCAGTGCGCATGTATATGCGTGAGATGGGGACCGTTGAGTTGCTGACACGCGAAGGCGAAATCGAAATCGCCAAGCGTATCGAAGAAGGTCTAAAGCACATGGTCATGGCGATTTCGGCTTGTCCAACAACGGTCAACGAAATCTTGAATCATGTACAGCGCGTGCGCGATGGACAGGCTCAAATCGATGAAGTTGTCGATGGTCTGGTCGATCCCGATGACGGCGCCGAATATGCGGGTGCGGGCGTGTCCGATGAAGCGGATGAAGACGGTCCCGCAGGCGGCATGAGTAGCAAACAGCTCGAAGATCTTCGTGTCAAAGGTTTAGCTAAGTTTGAAATCGTCGGGGTTGAGTTCGCTAAAATGCGCGCCGCCTATGAGGCGGATGGTTATCGCTCTGCCTCCTATATGCGTGCGCAAGAGACGATTCAAAATGAGTTGATGGGTATTCGTTTTACCGCCAAGATGGTTGAGCGCTTAGCCGACACACTGCGTGCGCAGGTCGAAGAAGTTCGTAAAATTGAGCGTCAGGTCTTGCATACATGCGTGGAGCGTGCGGGTATGCCGCGCACACACTTTATCAAAGTGTTTCCGGGTAATGAAACTAATCTTGAGTGGGTGCTGGGCGAGGTGGCGGTGGTTTCTGATTTCGCTCATACCCTCAAACGTCATGTTCCAGCTGTGCAGGAGCTGCAGCAAAAGTTGATTGATTTGCAAGTGCGCGTTGTTTTGCCGCTAAAAGATCTCAAAGACGTCAACAAAAAGATGGCGACTGGAGAAGCGAAAGCTCGCAAGGCCAAGCGCGAGATGACCGAGGCGAACTTGCGCCTGGTGATCTCGATCGCTAAAAAATACACCAACCGTGGTCTTCAGTTTTTGGATCTGATCCAAGAAGGCAATATTGGTTTGATGAAGGCGGTCGACAAGTTTGAGTACCGCCGAGGCTATAAGTTTTCAACCTACGCGACTTGGTGGATTCGACAAGCCATTACGCGTTCGATTGCTGACCAAGCCCGCACGATCCGTATTCCTGTGCACATGATTGAGACGATTAACAAGATGAATCGCATCAGTCGTCAGATCTTGCAGGAAACGGGTGCTGAGCCTGATCCCGCGACGCTGGCCTCAAAGATGGATATGCCAGAGGACAAGATCCGTAAAATCCTCAAAATCGCAAAAGAACCTATTTCGATGGAAACACCGATTGGGGACGATGACGATTCGCATTTGGGTGACTTTATCGAAGACATGGCAACATTGGCGCCTGCCGACGCTGCGCTGCATGGCTCAATGCGCGATGTAGTCAAAGAAGTCTTGGACTCGTTGACACCTCGAGAGGCTAAAGTGCTGCGCATGCGTTTCGGTATCGAGATGAGCACAGACCAGACGCTTGAGGAGGTGGGCAAACAGTTTGATGTGACGCGAGAGCGGATTCGTCAAATAGAAGCCAAAGCGCTGCGCAAGTTGCGCCATCCAAGCCGCTCGGACAAGCTCAAGAGCTTTCTCGAAGGGCAGTAATGCAAATCCAAGTCTTGGTCGTCCACCCAAGTCCAATTGTGCAGTCTGCCCTAGACTGTCTAGTTCGTCACGACTCCCCCTATCACGTCGCCAAGACGTTTGGGAGGGGGGATGAGTTAGCTCTGTTTTTAACCACCACAACGGATCATTTCGATGTAGTGTTGTTAAATGTTGAGCAGGAGAAGCCTTCTTTGATGTTGCGCATTGCTGCGATGAGCGACGCCAAGGTTTTGTTGCTAGCACTCGAGCGCGAGCCTTCAAATGTAGAGGACTGGCTCAAAGAAGGCGCGCGTGGATTGGTCAGTGCGCAGGCTGACAGTGCAGAACTGCTTAAGGCTATTTCGACCGTGTATGCGGGAGAGTTTTGGTTTAATCGACAGATTGCCTCGCGTATTTTTAGCAGTCTGGGTCAGACCAAGGAGCTATCGGATGAGCAAAAGCGGATTGCTGCACTGACGGCCAAGGAAAGGCTCGTGGTGAAAGCCGTCTTGGACGGAGGCGGAAAAACATTGCGCGAAACCGCTAAAGATCTCGAGATCAGCGAAAACACGGTTCGCAATCATTTGCGTTCAATCTATAGCAAGCTTGACCTGGCCAACAGGCTGGAGCTCTTTGTCTTTGCGCAGCAACATTTCAGTAGATAGAGAAAAAAAATCTGCTTTTAGGCACGGGATATAATGCATCCGCTAAAAGTCATGTCAGTCATGCCCCCCTAGCTCATGCTTGGTTAGAGCAGCGGACTCATAATCCGTTGGTGCCGTGTTCGACTCACGGGGGGGGCACCACTTCTTTTTGAATGGTTCATTCATGAAACGGTATTCCTCTCGGATGGCGGCAGTCGATGCGCCTATTATTCCCGCCATCGCCGAACTGGTCCGCAGCAATCTCGGTACGATCTCCCTCGGGCAGGGCGTTGTTAATTATGGTCCTCCCGAGGACGCGATCAAAGCCCTTCCTGGTCTGATGGGCGATACGCAGCTTCATAAATATCAGTCCGTCCTTGGACATTCAGGTCTTCTGGAAGCGCTCACTCAAAAACTGAGTACTGAAAACAATATTCAGCCTGGCTCAGAGTCACTTGTGATGGTGACTGCGGGCAGCAATATGGCGTTTTTAAATTGCGTCATGGCTGTAGGCGATCCGGGTGACGAGTTTATTTTGCCGATGCCGTTTTACTTTAATCAGGAAATGGCGATCAGGATGTCTGGTTGCGTGCCCGTGACTGTCCCCGTTAATGAGGACTGGAGTCTCGATGTCGAAGCGCTGGCGGCCGCCATTACACCGCGCACGCGTGCCATTATCACGGTTTCCCCTAACAACCCGACAGGGGCTGTGTACTCAGAGGCATCCTTGACAGCTGTCAACAAACTCTGCGCTGAAAAGGGGCTTTACCATTTTAGCGATGAGGCGTACGAGTACTTTACCTACGATGGTTCGAGACATTTTTCACCAGCGTCTTTGCCTGGAGCGGCGCAGCACACTTTTTCGTTTTACTCGATGTCTAAAAATTACGGCATGGCGAGTTGGCGACTAGGATACGTGGTTTTCCCCGCTGATTTATTTGATGCCATGAACAAGGTGCAGGATACCAATTTGATTTGCGCACCGGTACCCTCACAATTGTTGGCGCTACAAGTGTTGAAATATGGTCGGGCATGGGTGGCGCCCAAGATAGAGGCGCTTGCTGCTGTTCGAGAAAATGTTTACGCGGCGCTGAGTCAGCTCGGTGACCTAGTGCAGTTTCCTAAAACGCAAGGCGCTTTTTATGTTCTGATGAAAATGCCTGGACTTAAAGGTGAGCAGGATCCGCTCGCCTTTAATCGCGCCATGGCCCAGAAGCACAAGGTGGTCTCTATTCCAGGGTTTGCTTTTGGCCTGACCAACACACAAGAGGCAAATTATCAACGTTTGTCTTATGGTGCGCTGCAGGCCGCAAGCGTCTCTGAGGGCGTTGAGCGTTACGTCGCTGCCGTGCAAGACTGGTACGCAAGATAAATGATGACAGCCTTACACTTTTTGACGCTTGATGTTTGACGTTTGACGAAGAGCGATCTGCCATTGAAAAATGAGATCTGTCCCTGCGGTCGTGTCGTTGCAGGCAAGCCGCTCGTCTTTCAGCAATGCTGTGGGCAGTATCTCGATCACTTTGAAACAACGCCCGCTCCTGATCCAGAAAGTCTCATGCGTTCGCGCTACAGCGCCTTTGTGCTTGAGCGCGAACGTTACCTGTTGGAGACCTGGAGTCCGGCGCACAGGCCTCAGTCACTCGAGTTTGATTCGCAAACAAAATGGCTTGGACTCTCGATCAAGTCTAAAAAAATGCTTGATGCACACCATGGCGAGGTTGAGTTCGTGGCACGCTATCGTTTAAACGGACGGGCCACGCGTCTGCATGAACATAGCTTGTTCGAATATTCGTCTGGTCGCTGGTTTTACGTAGCGGCTCAGGTCAATGACGCAACCGGCTAAATCAGCCCAGATTCAAAGACTTTGTTATCATGCAAGGCGCAGTAGGCGAGCCTGCGTGTAGGGATGCTCATGAGTGCATCTTGGCTGCTTGTCTATTCACATTCAACGCCACAACCGTGACATTAATGTTATGACACTACTGACGATTATTCTGTTGCCACTGCTCGCCGGGACAGCGCTGGCGCTTCTCGGTGCGCGAGTGAGCCGTCTTGCTTCAGCCTTGGCGGTTGCTGCCGTAACTGTTTGTAGTCTAGGGTTACTACTTAGTTTCAGCGACACTATTTTCAGCGGTCAAAAAATCATTTCGAGCGTGCCATGGATGCCTGAGCTCGGGATTGATTTCGCTTTTAGGCTGGATGGTCTCGGTTTTCTGTTTACGCTCCTGATTTTGTGTATCGGTTTGCTGATCATTCTTTATGCCAAATATTATTTGGCCGAATCTGACTCGATTGGTAAGTTTTACGCCATGCTCATGGTGTTCATGGCAGCGATGCTGGGCATCGTATTGACTGAAAATATTTTGCTCACCTTCGTTTTCTGGGAGCTCACTAGCCTTTCATCCTTTCTGCTGATTGGCTATTGGAACCACAAGGCCGAGTCGCGCCGAGGTGCTCGGATGGCACTGACTGTCACGGGTGGTGGCGGTCTTGCGATGTTGGCAGGTTTCCTCTTGCTGGGTCATGTGGCGGGAAGCTACGAACTCACACAGATTTTTGCTGCGCGTGACATCGTTCAGGCAAGTCCCCTGTATTTACCGATTTTGCTTCTCGTTTTGCTAGGTGTCTTTACGAAGTCGGCACAGTTTCCCTTTCATTTCTGGCTTCCCCAGGCGATGGCAGCCCCGACGCCCGTCTCGGCCTATTTGCACTCCGCGACCATGGTTAAAGCAGGTGTTTTTATGCTGGCGCGTTTATACCCGGTGCTGGGTGGGACCTACGACTTTGAAATTATCGTCTCGGTCGTGGGTCTGACGACCATGGCCTTTGCCGCCTATGTTGCGATTTTCAAGCACGATATCAAGGGGCTGCTGGCCTATTCGACGATCAGCCATCTTGGTCTGATTATGTTTTTGATTGGTTTGAGTTCGCCGCTTTCGGCTGTGGCGGCGGTCTTTCACATTATTAATCACGCGACCTTCAAAGCCTCTTTATTTATGGTCGCTGGCATCATTGATCATGAATGCGGCACGCGTGACATGCGTCGTTTGAGAGGCTTGTTTAAGTTCATGCCTTATACCGCCACGTTGGCCATGGTCGCAGCAGCGTCGATGGCAGGTGTGCCTTTGTTCAATGGTTTCTTGTCCAAAGAAATGTTCTTTGTCGAGTCGCTTGCTCTGTCACATCTCGGTTGGTTCGGTGAGGTGGCACCCTGGGTGGTGACTTTTGGCGGAATATGCAGCGTCGCGTACTCCACGCGTTTTATACACAACGTTTTCTTTAACGGTACTGCGACGGATTTGCCCCACACGCCTCATGAGCCTCCCCGTTTTATGAAGGTACCAGTAGAACTGTTGGTTGTCCTGTGTATTGTGATCGGAGTGCTGCCTGCACTAACTGTCGCTCCGCTTGTGTTTTTAGCTGCCGTGGATGTCTTTGGCGGGCCGATTCCCTCCTACACGATTGCGATCTGGCATGGCTTTAACATCCCCTTGCTGATGAGTGTGATTGCATTGTTTGGTGGCGTGCTGGTGTTCTGGTTGTTACAAAATCGCTTTAACCTACATCTGATCGCTCCAAAAAATTTCAATGGAAATCGGATTTTTGTTCATGTGATTGAGACACTGCTTGCCTTTGCTCGTGAACTGACATTACGTTTGCAAAATGGTTCTTTGCAACGTTATTTAGCGCTCTTGATCGTGAGCGTCATTGTCCTTGGTGCGTGGCCCTTTATGCAGTTTGGCTACACGACCGGTGATGCACCGTTGACGGATGCTAACCCCTTGGCTGTCATTGTCTGGGTGATTGCCGTGGCGGGTGCGCTCGCGACTGCGGTGTTTCATCGTCAACGCTTAGTGGCCGTGATCTTGGTCGGTGTCGTGGGTTTGGCGACTGCGCTGACTTTTGCTTATTTTTCAGCGCCTGATTTAGCGCTGACTCAGCTTTCTGTCGAGGTGGTGAGTACCGCGCTGATGTTAATGGCCCTGGCTTTGTTGCCGCTTACAGGGCCCAAAGAGTCAAGTTTATCTCGTCGTAGTCGCGATATTCTTTTATCCGTCTTGGCGGGTGCTGGTGTGACGGCATTGATGTGGGCTGTGTTGACACGACCGCTTGATTCCATTGCCTGGTACTACTTGGCTGAAAGCGTTGGGCGGGGAGGCGGCTCAAACGTTGTCAACGTGATCTTGGTCGACTTCCGTGGTTTTGATACGTTTGGTGAAATTACGGTGTTGGGGATCGCCGCGATTGGCGCCTTGAGTTTGATGGACGGTTTGAGTATGGAGCGCAAGCTCTCGCCCGCTGTGCTCAATTCAGTGATGCTTTCTGTCGCCGCACGCATTTTGCTGCCGTTTGCCTTGCTCGTCAGTGTCTACATTTTCTTGCGTGGACATAACTTACCTGGTGGAGGTTTCATCGCGGGTCTGATCACCTCGGTCGCACTGGTCATGCAGTACATGGCAGGAGGTTTATTGGCTACGTCAAAAACACTGCGTATCGAGTTTCCAAAGGTGATTGGAAGCGGGGTCTTGATTGCTGGACTCACTGGATTAGGTAGTTTTATTTTTGGCTCGGCATTTTTGACGAGTACTTTTGGCCATCCCATGTTGCCCGTGATCGGAGAGGTACCGCTGGCGAGTGCAGCCGCTTTTGATTTGGGCGTATTTTTGACTGTGGTCGGCTCAACACTGCTGACAATTTCGGCCTTGTCCGGGGCGAGTCAACGTCCCGTTCCTGTTGCAGGAGTGACTCAATAATGGAATTATTACTGTCTTCTGCGCTGGGCATTGTGACGGCATGCGGGATTTATTTGATTTTGCGTGGCCGGACATTTTCAGTGGTACTGGGACTGTCACTTTTGGGTTACGCCGTCAATCTGTTCATCTTTGCCATGGGCCGCTTAGTGTCTGGTCGTCCTCCCGTGATTTCTGAGCAGGCTTTATCGTACGCCGATCCTATTCCCCAAGCG
>JBILJA010000256.1:0-7241 GCA_044368775.1 Burkholderiaceae bacterium | reverse complement strand
TGGCGTGACCCTTGGTGCAATCGAAACAAACGCTTACGGTTTGAGTTTGCTCAATGATGTATTGGGCGAGCAAGATGCCTCGGAGGTTGGCACTGTTCAGCAACTCAATACGCTTGCAGATATTGTTAACCGCTTGTTATTGACGGCAAACGGTCAGACAGTCAGTCCAGCTCTGTCCGCGGCTGAGCTGACTGCGCTTGGTTTGACTAACGTTGATCCTGACAAGTTGAGTGTATTGTTGGATTCGATTGTTGCAAGTGCTAATAATGGTAGTGAGATAGCGACGCTGTCTTCTTTGCAAAGTATGGTTAATGCAGTCAATCAAGCTGCCTTGACGTCGATGAGTATTATTTCTGGCTATGCGCAAGTCAATTCAGGCACGGTTCCGACTGCAGAAAACTTCAGTCAGGTGGGTGTGACTGGTATCACGAGTATGGCCGTACTGAACGCCGTGAATAGTGTATTGTCCGGCACTCCAATTAATGGTGACTTGGCAAATTCCACTGCAGAGTTGCAGTCAATCGTGAATGTGTACAACACGATTTTGACGGGGGCTGATAATACGCTTGATGCTGATGTGACGTTAAATGCAGCTCAATATGCGCAGATTGGTTTGTCGCAGCTCAATAGCGCAAGTGAAGTCTCGCTCATGAATAATGTGCTGGATCAGTCTTTGTTATCTGAGGTGGATAGTTATAGCAAGTTAAGCAGTTTAGCCACGACTGTTGAGCGCTTGATGACACTTGCCTCAACCGCAGATGTGACACCTGGACCTCAGCCTGTTCCGTTAAATACTGGCTTATCTGTCAATGCGCTCATTGCGCTGGGATTAACAGGCATTACAGCTGAAAACCTTAATGCGGTGTTGGCGGCGTTTGCTGCAACACCTTCGGACGGTTCTGGTATCGATACGCTTGCGAAGTTGCAAAGCGTGACCGATGCTGCATTGCTTAGCTACGCTTCAAGTCTAGCGACTGTAACGGCCTATGCAGGTAGCGCTTCAGTGGCAGCAGGTTCGACACCACCTGTCGCTTCAAACTATTTACAGATAGGCGTTATCTTGACGCCACCCAGTCCGATGACCGAGGCAGAACTTGTCACATCCGTCAATTCAGTGTTGGCCAGTCCTTCAGTTATAGCTAGTTCGGTGGATAGCCCGCAGGAAATTCAAGCGATCGTTGATGCATTCCAAACTATATTGAATGGAGCCGAGGGGACAGGTGATCAAGATATTCAATTGTCTGCTCAGCAATATGCCTTGTTAGGTTTGACACAGGTTTCAACGGCCAGCGCAGTCAGTCTGATGAACGATTTGCTGGATCGGTCATCTAGAGCTTCTGTTGATAGTTATGCAGAATTAAATATCCTTGCGACCACAGTCGACAAGCTGATGACGCTTGCGTCAACGCCTAACTTGACCCCTGGGCCCCAAACTGTTCCTCTAGCAACTGGCCTGAGCGTATCGGATTTCACTGCGCTCGGCGTGACGGGTGTGACGACTGATAATCTGAATGCCATTCTTGCCGCCTTGGCAGGAACTGCAAACAATGGTTCTGGCATTGACTCGTTGAATAAAATGCAAGCGGTGATTGATGCTGCAGTAACTGTACAGTTAAGCAGTTTGTCCAATATCAGTAATTATGCGGGCAGTCCGAGCGCAGCCTCTGTGGGATCTGCGCCAGCGCTCAGTGACTTTTTGTCTGCAGGAGTCGTGCTGAATCATCCCGTGACAATGACAAGCCAGTCATTTGTCACAACCTTAAACACTGCACTGGCAAGTTTGCCAATCGAAGCAGGTGCAGTCAATACAACGTCGAAAGTTCAAGCCTTTGCCAATGTATACGCCACCATCCTAAGTGCAGCCGATGGTGTCTTTAATAGTGGTGCCAATTCCATTACTACGTCACAGTTAGTGTCATTGGGCTTGCCGACAATGACTACAAACGAGCTGGCGATGTTTAAATCATCTTTAGATCTTGCCACGACGGATAAAGTCGATACCTGGCAAGAGCTCAGTGACTTTGTCGCAGTTGTAAAAGAGATTCACGTTTTGGCGGCAATGGCGACGTTTGATCCTTCAGCCAACGTTAATGTGTCATTAAGTGATACGGACTTTGCATTGCTAGGTATTCGTGGCGTGACAGAAGATAATCTTGATGCGTTACTCAAGCTGATCGCTGAAACGTTTAACGACGTAGCACCGCCAAGTTTGTCGGGTATTCAGGCCTTGGTGAATGGCTTGGCCTCGCTGGCCGATGGTCAGCGAGTCTTGGTCGATTTGGTCAAGGCGTATGATGGAACGCCAGCAAATACCGAAGCTATCACGCTTAATTACAACGCGGCAGGCCTTGATCAAGTTCAAGACAAGCACTTGGATGGTCTCAATCGTGTATTTCTTGCGCTTGTTGATCGTGACGAGAGAGATAGTTTTGGCGAGGTTCGAACGCTCGTCAATCAATATTTTTCCGCATACAACGTGCTCGCAGCCGCAGCAGATGGAAACGGCTCAACACCTTCGCAGGCCAATCCCTATCCTGCAATGTTGACTGCAGGTGATTTCGCCAGTTTGGGTCTCAATCAAGTGAGCTCTGTTGTTGAGATTAAATTAGCAAATGATCTGATCAGTCATCTTAATTTCACCTCTGTTGAATCTAGTGAACAGCAAATTCAACTTGCGGATTTGGTAGATAACCTGCTGGCCCTTGCGGGTGGTGCGGATGTGTCTGACCGCATTAGTCTTGCTGCGCTACATCACGCTGGCATCACGAACGTCACAGCCGATAGCTTGTATGCATTTTTGAGTTTGGTGGCGTCATCAAATGATAATGGTTCACAGATTGATACCTTGGCTGAACTTCAGCAGTTAGCTTTAGATGGTGTCGCACTCCAAATTTCATCTCTTGCTGAAATTCAGACTTATGCCAGTGCGGCGATCAATGCCCTGCCATCGCCTGCACCTGATGTTGAGACTTTTGCTCGCGCTGGCATTGTGGGCGTGACTCAGGCAAATACATCGACACTATTGAGTGTCTTAGCAAGTGCTCCAGTTTCCGGTAGTGAAGTACAAAGTATTGCTGACGTACAACGGATTGTTGATGCGATGACAACCGTGATGACAGATGCGACTCAAGCAACTCGTCAAGACTATGCATCCCTTGGAATCAGTTTGGGAGCGATTGCTCTGCCAAGTGATCCGACAATCGGCCAAACGACTTCAAACAATGCACTGCAATTGTTCAACGAGATCATTGCGAACAGTTTTGAGAGTCTGACGGATTCTGTTGCATCCATTGATAGTTTTAATGAACTGCAAACGATGTCAACATTGGTGACTGCCTTGTATGGTCTCGCTGCTGCACCCTCCGCATCAATATTAGCGCCTGTAGCAGGCATCACGTTAGAGACTTTAGCTTTGGCGGGTCTCGATATGTTGGATCCTATATCTTTTGAATCTTTCTTGCAGCTTGTCAATCAAACAGCCGCAGATGGTGCTGCGATCAATACCTATGAGGAATTGTTAGCCCTTGCGCAGCAAGCTGTTGTGCAGGGTGCCGCGATCAGTGCTATCCGTGCCTTTGCGCAGACGAATGCAGGGACAAGCCCGGTCTTGCAAACCTATCAGGTTGCCGGTGTGACGGGCTTAACCGATGCCAATGGTCAACCTAATACAGTGTTGCTACGCGCTGTCAATGAAGCTTTGCTCACTGCTTCGGTGAATGGGCAGTCTGTCGATACGACGGCTGAAATTCAGGCAGTGGTGAATGCTTATAGCCGTACCTTGTTCGAAGCAAACGGAACAGCTTCGGATGCAACAGTTGCTGACCCAACACATGCGGACTTTTTATTGATAGGTGCGACACATGCAGGTGGTTTGAGTGCGGAAGGTTTGTCGGTACTCAATGATGTGATTGGCAATAAGTCTGTTCTGGGCGTGGATAGTGTCAGTGAAATTGAAGACTTGGCCCTGACTATTGATGGGTTGATGACGTTACAAAGTGAGGGCACTTGGGTTGCTGGTGCAACTTTACCTACATCGCTCTCGCTGAATCAGGGAATGTTGGATGCATTGAAAGAGCTCGGTATTTCTGGTCTTGAAGTTTCTGATTTACCTAAATTCTTTGAAACACTTGCAGCTCAGCCCTCAGCGAGTTCGATGGATTCGCTCGCGGAGCTTCAAGCGATCGCATCGCGTGTGATTGAAGAAAACGCCTTGAATGTTTTGCGCAATTACGCGAACAATAATAGTGGTGTTGCCCCGACACGTCGTGAATACAATATTTTAGGCATAAGTGGCTTAACGAATACCCTGCTGGCAAGCTATAACGATGCTCTTGCGACGGTTTCTCTAGAGTTGGATTTAACAAACTCTATTGCAAAACAGCAAGTCATTGATATGACGAATGCTTTCCAAAAAATCTTTACTGAAGCAAACGGATTGCAGTTGGATAGCGATCCTTTATTGACGCCGAATCGGGCTGACTATCTGGCCATTGGTTCTACTGTGGCATCCACGCTTGCTAATGGAAGCACAGCACAGTCATTGCTAACCGATGCTATTGCAACAGGTACGCAAACTGCTGTTGATCGCGTTTCCAAAATTGATGCGCTCGCACGTGTTGCTGAAAAAGTTACCAGTGCAGCTGATGTAGCTTTACAACCTGTTAATTTAGTCGTTCAAGATTTAATCTTGCTGGGTTTACATGGGATCAATGAATTTGTTCTTGCCCAATTATTAATTGATATTGCCGCGACGCCTGACGATGGCTCTGCCGTCGATAGTTTGGCAGAGTTGCAAGCGGTGATCGATGCGATTAGTGACCGGATGCCAACTGTTTCAGGTGTCAGTATCTCTATTTCAAGTAGAGCTGGCACATCTAGTTTTATTACGAACCAACTGAATCAAACCATTACTGCGTCTCTCGATACTGTCCTAGATCCGACACGTTATCAAGTATTTGGAAGAGTCGATGGTGAAGTTTCATCAGGTGTTTCTGGTTGGGTCAATGTTTCCTCATTCGTCACAGGAAATATGTTGACGTGGTCGAATGTCACCCTTGAGTCGGGGAATGGCCGAAGCATTCAACTAAAAATTGTGGACACTCTGATTGGTTCAGAACGTGAGTCTCCCGTCTTGAATCGCAGCTACCGTTATTTAGATCCAGCGGTATTTGCGTCACTCGTACCGCCAACATTACGTCTAGAAGCAGACTATCCAATCGTGGCGGGCATGCCTGAAGTTCCCGGCGGGAATTTGAGGTTGTCATTATCTATAGCCGCTCCAGCTGAAACGGGTGAACTCCGCTTATTCATTTCCGATGCATCCAATCCAAATCCTGTTGAAATTGCAAGCCTCTATCATGCAGCGACGCGCTCTTTGATTCCTCTCTATCCTTTACCTGAGGGTGAATGGTCTGTTCAATACAAAATGTTTGATTTGGCAGGCAACGGTTCTCAGATCAGCGGAAGTTTGTCGGTACGCATCGTTTCGCCGCAGAACATGCTGTCTCAAGAGGATCCCTATAGTTATGGGGTCGGCGCAGGATCGCGGCTGCTCGAAGCAATTTCTCGCGATGCCGTCAGTGTGGGAGGCACAAATACCTCGGTCACGATCGATGCAAGCGGCAAGCGCCTTGATTTGATTAATCAGTTAAATATGGATCCGACGCTAAATGCGGGTAGCTCCTTACGCGCTGAAATCCAAATTGATAATGTTGCAGTTCGACCTGATGGCACAGCAGTCGCTCTTGCGCAACGAGATGTGGATGCCCGGTTTGATGCCGGTCAGTACGGTGACTTTGTCTTTGAAGCGACGGATGTCATTATGTTTAGACTGTATCCGCAGGTCGTCGCACAGGACGGCCGCGTGGTGAATGCTGCAGATAAAGCACTTTTCGCAAATAGGGTGACCCAAGCCTATACAGGTGCACTCCATCAGGTTGACTTAAAAATTGCAGAAGGTGTTTATGGTGTTTCCGACTATGAGGTTACGTACTACAAATCGATGCCAGATGGAACGGTGATTGCCTTTGATTGGGATGCAGAGACTGGGACGGGCGGGACGTTTTACGACACGAATAATGACGGCAGCTATGATTTGATTACATTGTTTATCCGCGATGGCGGACGTGGCGATGTGGATGGAAAAGCTGATGGCGTAATTTTGGATCCTGGTTTTGCTGTGTTCTTTCAGCGGAGTGTGCCTGCGCCCGTGGTACCCGTGGTGCCCGTCACACCTGTCACGCCTGTTGTGCCAGTGTTACCAGTCGTCCCAGAGGTGCCTGTCACGCCTGTCGTGCCAGTGGTGCCAGTGGTTCCAGTGTTGCCCGTCACGCCTGTCGGGCCAGTTGTACCAGTTATCCCAGTCGTGCCAGAAGTGCCGATCACGTCCGTGTTGCCGGTCACGCCTGTCGGGCCAGTGGTTTCCGAGAATGTTCTTACTTCAGTCATTCCGGGCAACCTTGATTTCTTGCGGACGCCAATACCTTTAGGAGCTCTCACCGGTTTGAATATGAGAGAGGTCTTTTCTAATCTCCAAGAACCTGTTCCACAGTTCATCATGCCGTCGTATCAGGATGGTATGTTCCAAAACGGTCGCTTTGCATTTTTACGCGGCTGGTCGACAAGTGATGTGAGTCTGCTGCGTATTCATGATCTGTTCCATCCGGTACAGACCTCTGACTATCTTGAAGTGCGTCAGAGCTTTGATGTGGTTGAAAATCCACGCATCACGAGTAGCGAAGGTTTCCGAATGACCGTCATAGAGATCTCCGGCCAGCCCTTGGCGGTTTATCGCGGCCAGCCTGATCTGACACTTGAACCAGGTATATCGACGGAATACCAAATCCAGCCTGACGTTTTCGCGCATGCAGATCCAAAAGCGGTAGTGATGCTCAAAATGTCACAGATTGATGGCAAAGCACTTCCGTCTTGGATTCAATTCAATGGCAAAACAGGTATGTTGTTGGTGCAGCCGCCAGAGGGCGTGTCTGGAGATTTCGTCGTCAGACTCGTTGCGCTTGATCAAGCGGGTCGTGAGGTCGTGACGATTTTCCGAATCAGCATCAGTCCGAGGGGTGATGTTGGTGTGGGTCGAACAAGCTTCAGTGACAAAATCAAGCAAAGCATGCAAGGCTTAGCCTTCAATTTTGTACGCACAGAAGGTTAAGCGATGCAAATTGGTGATGTCAGTGTTCAGCCGAATTCAGGCAAGCCCGCGATAGCAGCGGGTAAGCAGAATTCAT
>JBILJA010000118.1:0-7267 GCA_044368775.1 Burkholderiaceae bacterium | reverse complement strand
CGACCACGATGCGCGGATCGGAAACCGGCGCAAAACCTACAAAAGATCCCCGATAACGACTCGTGCTGTAACGTCCATCCACAATTTTTCGCGCAGTCCCGCTCTTACCGGCGACACGATATCCCTGAACGGCTGCGGCTTTAGATCCCTCAGGTCCTGCGGAAGCCTCGAGCATGATGCGCACACGCTTTGCCACATCTGGCTGAAAAATACGCGTGCTCGCCATCGCATGATCCCGCTTGACGAGCGACAGGCCCACCATATCCCCATCCCGGGCGAATGCCGAATAGGCGCGTGCCATTTGTAGCAAAGACACGGACATTCCATAACCATACGACATGGTGGCTTTTTCAATCAAACGCCACCTTTCCCAAGGTCGCAGACGACCTGCGGCTGCCCCGGGGAAACCTGTCTGAGGCACCTGACCAAAGCCCAAATCATTAAAGCGCGCCCACATTTCGCGAGATTCGAGCTTTTCAGAAATCAACGTCATCCCAATGTTGCTAGACTTGATCAGGACACCGCTCGTATCCAAGACACCATTGGCTTTCACATCGCTAATCGTCGCGCCTTGATAAGGAAACTTGCCGTTGCCCGTCCTAAATTGCGAGGTGGGCGTGATGCGATTGAGCTCCAAGGCCAGCGCCAACGTGAAGGGCTTCATAATCGATCCAGGCTCAAACGTATCGGTCAGAGCCTGATTGCGTAAATTTCCACTTCTGAAAGATTCGCGCTTATTAGGATCGTAGGTTGGCATATTGCCCAACGCGAGAATCTCTCCCGTTTTGACATCAATCACCACAGCCGCAGCACCTTTGGCTTTTGTGGTGGCCATCGCATCTTGTAACGCACGATAAACCTGGTATTGAATCCGCGTATCGATGGATAGCTTGATGTCGCGACCATCCTCCGGGGAATCGATTTCGCGAACATCATCAATATTGCGCCCCATCCTATCCTTCATGACGCGACGACTTCCTGCTCGGCCGGCCAGCTGATCATTGAACGCGAGCTCCACGCCCTCTTGACCCTTATCATCGAGATTATTCAAACCAACAATGTTGCCCGTAACCGAGCCTTCAGGATAAAAACGGCGATTATCCGGATGCAAACTGACTCCGGAAATACGTAGCTGCTCAATTTTTTTACCGACATCGAGCGGTACCTGCCGCTTGAGATAGATAAAGTTTCTTTTCTCGTCGGCGATTCTCTTGCGCAGCTCAGCGAGAGGCATCTCAAGCAGATCAGCAAGACTTTGCATCTTGGCGACCGAAGTCTCGCGGTGTTGACGTGGCTGAAAAGCGATTGCATTCGCGGGAATACTCGCCGCCAACACCACATCGTGACGATCTAAAATTTTTCCTCGGCTGGCATGCAAGGTCAGCGTATGCTCATAACGCTTTTCACCTTGCTGCTGTAAAAACTCAGTCGTGATTCCTTGCAAGTAAATAGCGCGCCCGGCCAAGACCAAAAATCCCAAGCCAAACAAAATCAGCAGCAAACGACCGCGCCACATCGGATAACTCATCTGCAACACGGGGTTTTTAAAGAAAGGCATACGATTCATCGCACACCTCCTTGCGAACCCGAACCAGAACGTGGCTGTGCCACGTAGACCGTGCGGTCTGGCACGATGCCCGTCATCTTGAGTTCTTCGCGCGCCAAACGATCGACTTTGGCATTGCTAGACTCCGCAGCCCTATCAAGCTGGAGTCGGCGCCAGTCAATTTCAAGCTCATGAGACTTTGACTTGTAATGATCAAGCTGATTGTAGAGTTGGCGGGCCTGATAGCGCGCCGTGACCAACGACAATGCCGAAAACATCAAGACCATCGCGACGAGAATGCAGACACGGCCCATCAATGCCCTCCTCGTTTGTACCGAGTGGGGACCGCGACTGGCAATACCGTTACTGTGCGTTCAGCCACACGTAAAACGGCCGAGCGCGAGCGTGGGTTCTCGCTGATCTCGCTATCGGAGGGAAGCACCCGAGCTAACGCGAGCAAAACGGGCTGAGGCATTTCGCTTTCGCGAAGAGGGAGGCGGGCATACGCAGCTTCCGGACGGGATGCTGCTGCTATGAACTGCTTGACGACGCGATCTTCCAACGAGTGGAAGCTAATCACGGCCATACGTCCGCCTGTTTTCAGTAATGTCAGAGTTGCCTGGAGGGCGCTCTCGAGCTCTTCGAGCTCACGATTGATGTAAATCCGTAAAGCTTGAAAGGTGCGTGTAGCCGGATGCTGGTTCTTTTCGCGCGTGCGGACGGTGCTTGACACGAGCTCGGCGAGGTCGAGCGTGGTAAGCAGCGGACTTGTTGCGCGGCGAGCAGCAATCGCCTTTGCAATCTGAAAAGCAAACCGTTCTTCGCCATATCGAACTATGACCTCCCGCATCTCATCAACACTTGCCAGCGCCAACCATTGCGCCACTGTCTCGCCGCGCGTCGTATCCATTCGCATATCGAGCGGACCTTCGCGCATAAAAGAAAAACCTCGGGCGGCGTCGTCAATCTGCGGCGAGGAAACCCCCAGATCCAACATCACGCCATCCACTTCGTTCACATCTAGCGCAGACAACGCACTCAACATGTCGCCAAAACCCTCGTGAATCACCGTGACTCGGCTATCCACGCGGGCCAACTCCTGCGCCACCTCAATCGCCTGCGGATCCTTATCAAAGACGTAAAGCTTTGCGTCTGGATTTAACTTTTGCAGCAACAATCTCGAATGACCACCCCGCCCAAACGTCGCATCAACAAAAACGCCGGATAGCCTCGCGGTCTGCGTATCAGTATTTGCCGAAGTCTTAGAGGCGCGCTTGCCGTAACCCGGCAAAACTAAGGCTTCGACTGTCGGCTCGAGCAGCACGGGCCGATGACTGAACACAGTCATGGACTAAAACGAAAATTGATTTAAAACATCTCCCATGCCTTGCGACAAATCCGCAGCCTCTCGGCGCGTCAATGCTGCGGCATCCCACAATTCAAAGTGCGCACCCATTCCCAACAACATCACGTCTCGAGACATGCCCGCAGCCTGTCTAAGCTCTGGGGCAACGAGCACGCGGCCCGAACCATCAATATCGACATCTTGAGCATTACCCAACAGCAAGCGCTGAAGCGCGCGCGCCGACATAGGAAAAGCGGCGATCTGCTCACGCTTTTGCTCCCATTCGGGGCGCGGATAGACCAACAAACAGCCATCAGGGTGTCGCGTAATCGTCAAGCAGCCTTGAGCCCGCTCAATCAGAGCGTCGCGATGCCGGGTCGGGATATTAATCCGACCTTTCGCATCCAGCGTCAGCGCACTACTTCCCTGAAACACCAATTAACCCCACTTTGTTGCACAAATATGCACTTTTCACCACTCTAAGTGAATGATTAAGTTTGGTCAAGTCAGAAATTGGTTTTTTTCAATGGCAACAAGGACTTAGAACTGTTTTTGCAGAAGTTGCAGAAATGAATTATTCAAATAAATCATGCAATTGGGAGATCTAGTAAATGTTAAATATCAACACTTACTATAGGGATAACCCCTGCATACGCCGAATGGTCTATTTGAAAAGTGCAAGACAGATCTATAGGCCGGATTCTGTAAACCCCCTTGCGAGGGTCGGCAATCATTCCTCTGGGCATTTCATTGCTGAAATGCTCTAGCCACCTACCCGCATACTTGGACGGAGCCGCCCGTCGTGGTCGAAACCACACGCATGCCTATTTGATGTTGCTCCGGATAGAGGTTGCCGCGTTTCACCTTGCAATGCCCGATCCGCAAGCGGACCCTACACCACGGTAACACCGTGTCGGAGTGCATCTTGCGACGCACCCTCACTGCAAACTCGTCTCTGTGGCCCTAGTCCTCGTCGCCCGCACGCTTACGCGTGGCGCGCCGGACGGTCGTTAACCGTTATCCTGCCCTATGGAGTCCGGACCTTCCTCGATGCACGAAGCACCGCGATTGCCCAATCTGCCTTGCGTGTTCATTGTAAGGCCATACGGTCAAGGGCAACTCCTGCGACAATAGCGGACTTAACTTCTCATTGCAGCCGCATCAAACATGTCCAGTCAAGCTCTGATTACCCTCAACGCCGTTCACCTCGCCTACGGACACCATCCTTTGCTAGACGGCGCAGACCTTGCCATCCATGCGCACGAACGGATCGGTTTGATCGGACGCAACGGCGCAGGCAAATCCTCTTTGCTACGCCTTTTAGATGGACGCACACAACCTGATGATGGCGCGATCAACATCGCAGGCCACGTCAAAGTCGCGACGGTCGAACAAGAGCCACAGCTCGATGAAACACTGACAATCGAACAGGCCGTGTTCGGTGAATACGATCCCGAAAGCGAAGACTGGAATCGTGCCTCGCGCGTTCGCGCGCTGATAGACAAGCTCGGCCTTCCCCCCGAAGCCATTGTGGGCACGCTCTCAGGCGGCATGCGCAAACGCGTGGCACTGATCAGTGCCATGGCCAACGAGCCGAGCTTGCTCTTGCTTGACGAGCCCACAAACCATCTTGACCTCGATGGTATCGAATGGTTGGAAAGCACACTTAAACAGTGGCCCGGCAGCGCTATTGTGATCACACACGACCGACGCTTTCTGGATTCCATCGCCACGCGCATCGTTGAGCTTGATCGCGGTGCGCTTCTGAGTTTTCCAGGCAATTTCTCCGAGTGGCAAGTTCGCAAAGCGCAGTGGCTCGAATCACAACGTCTTGAAAATGCGCGCTTCGACAAATTGCTAGCGCAAGAAGAAATCTGGATCCGCAAAGGCGTCGAAGCACGTCGTACCCGTAACGAAGGCCGCGTTCGGCGACTCGAGCAGTTACGCCGCGAGCGTACGGATCGCCGCGACCGCCAGGGTAATGTTCAACTCGCGCTCGACTCAGGCCAGCGCTCAGGCAAGCTCGTCGCTGAACTCGAAAACGTCAATAAGTCCTTTGGGGACCACTGCGTCGTGAACGACTACTCCACCACTATCATGCGCGGCGATCGCATCGGTTTCATTGGTCCTAATGGTGCGGGTAAATCGACGCTTCTCAAACTGATCCTCGGCACCCTGCAACCTGATAGCGGCACGGTGAAATTAGGCACGAACCTCAGCGTGGCCTATTTCGATCAAATGCGAAGTCAGCTCGATGAAAACGCCACCCTGGCAGACGTGATCAATCCGGGGAGCGAATGGATTGAAATCGGTGGCACACGCAAACACGTGATGAGCTATCTCGGTGATTTTTTATTCGCACCCGCACGCGCGCATTCGCCCGTTAAAAGCCTCTCTGGCGGTGAACGTGCCCGCTTGCTGTTGGCAAGACTCTTTGCGCGTCCAGCGAATATCCTAGTGCTAGACGAACCCACAAACGATCTCGATATCGAAACTCTCGAGTTGCTCGAGGAGCTCCTTCAAGACTACCCCGGCACTGTTTTGCTTGTCAGCCACGATCGTACCTTTTTGGACAATGTGGTGACTCAGACCATTGCCAGTGAGGGTGACGGTCATTGGAAAGACTACGTCGGCGGCTTTGTCGACTGGGAGCGTCAGCACAAAACAACCCTGGGACCTTCCGCCATTGCCCAACTGAAATCTGCACCTCAATCTGCACATCAAGTCGCAAGCAATACGCCAGATTCAGACACTGCCGCCAAGTCAACGTCTGCGGCGACAGTCACAACACCCCCTGCGACCAAAGCGCGCCCAAACAAACTCGCGCCTTGGGAGCTCAAAGAACTCGAGCAACTTCCACTGGATATTCAAAAGCTTGAGCAAGAACAGGAGGCGCTTGTCGCTAAGATGGGGCAAAGCGAGCTTTACAAAAATGACCCTGAAAAGCTGACTTCTATTCAATCAAGGCTGACTGAAATCGATGCCTTGCTACTCAAACACTTCGCGCGTTGGGAAGCGTTAGAGGCGCGTCAATCCTGATTAGGCGCGTACACGCCACTTGAGCGTTTCACCGGCGGCCAAGGGGACGATTGTTTCCTTGCCAAAGGGCAGCTCCGTCGGGATAGGAAAATCACCTCTTTCCAGCGTGAGCGTTCCCGTATTGCGCGGCAACCCATAAAAATCCGGACCACGAAAGCTAGCGAAAGCCTCAAGCTTATCGATCTTACCCACACCATCAAAAGCCGTTGCATACAACTCCATGGCGTGCAGCGCTGTATAGCAGCCCGCACAACCACACGCATGCTCTTTAAGCCCTTTGGAATGAGGCGCGCTATCTGTACCCAAAAAGAATCGCGGGCTGTCACTGGTCGCAGCCTCAACTAAAGCGCGTCGATGGACTTCGCGTTTTAGGATCGGCAAGCAATAAAAATGCGGTCGAACCCCGCCTTGAAAAATAGCGTTGCGATTGTAAAGAAGATGTTGCGCCGTAATCGTCGCGGCGATTGGGCCCTCGGCATCGCGCACATAGTCCACACCCTCTTTGGTGGTGATGTGCTCAAACACAACCTTCAAAGCCGGAAACGCTTTACGCAAAGGAATCATGACACGATCGATAAACAGGGCTTCGCGATCAAAAACGTCGACAAAAGAATCTGTCACCTCGCCATGCACCAACAAGGGCATGCCGATACGCTGCATCGCTTCTAATACCGGACTGCAACGTGCCAACAGGTCCGTGACGCCCGCATCTGAGTTGGTCGTAGCACCGGCAGGGTAAAGCTTGAACGCGACCGCTGCGCCTGTTTCAAAGGCTTTTACCGCTTCGTCGGGTTGGGTGTTGTCTGTCAAATACAACGTCATGAGCGGTTTAAAGCTTCCTGCTGGCACACCCGCGGCCACGAGTGCTTGTTCGATACGCTCACGATACGCCACAGCCAGGGCCGCGGTCGTGACGGGAGGCTTGAGGTTTGGCATCACAATGGCGCGCGCAAACTGTCGTGCCGTATCTCCAACCACAGCGCGCAAAGCCTCGGCGTCGCGCAGATGGAGGTGCCAATCGTCAGGGCGTGTGATGGTGAGCGTCGTTTGAGTCATACTGGATGATGAAGGTTAAAGGGTGGATAAGGATAAAGCTTTGCGCCCTAAAGAGGCATGCTGCGCTCAACCAAGGCGGCGAAGGTTGCGCTCCCAACAGGAATCACGTCGTCATTAAAATCAAACTTGGGGTTATGCAGGAATCGACCGTCCTCGGCACCACCCTGACCTAAGCGAAAGTAAGCACCAGGCACTTTTTTCAACATAAAGGAAAAATCTTCAGACCCCATCGAAGGGGTCAGATCCCGGACCACGCGTTCCGCACCAAAAAGCTCTGTTGC
>JBILJA010000117.1:0-7294 GCA_044368775.1 Burkholderiaceae bacterium | reverse complement strand
CCGATGAAGTCGATTTTTTGCGTACGCATCGTTTCGATCAAGCTGTCGTATTGATTGCTGAATGTTGTTGTCACCCCAAGATAGCGAATACGACTTTTTTCTTTGGCTTCGCGCAAAATCGGAAGTTGCGTCTGGACGTCTCCCATATTGTGGATTTGGACAAGATCGATGACGGGTTTACCAATACGCTTGAAGGACTCTTCGAGTTGCGCGCGAGCGGCGGTTGCATCGGCTGCACCACCGCCTCGGGGCGCGACGTTGAGCTTGGTGGCCCAAAATAGTTTTTGAGCAATACCCAAGTCCTGCGCGATCTTGCCGGCAACTTCTTCGGAGGCACCGTAGCTCGGGGCGGTATCAAATACGGTACCGCCAAGCTCAACCATTTTGGCCATGACGTTTTTCAGGGCCTCGCGATCCTCAGAGCGTGCAACTTGCGCGAACGTGGCCGAACTGCCAAGACCGATAATGGGTATGCGTTGACCGCTTGAAGGGATGGCCCGTGTCAAGAGAGGGCCACTCGCTGCCAAGGCTTGTGCCCAAGCGCTGGGTAATGCTGTGGTGCTGGCAGCAGCCAGAGCGGTTTGAAGCCAGGTGCGACGGTTCATCATGCGAGTCTCCTAAAAAGATGCTTTAAAGTTTTAAGTCAGGTGTGACGGACTCACTACGTTTGGCTTGCGTATAACCCAGCCAAAGTCCCAGACTCATCCAGATCACAGCGAGGGGCACGGCAAACCAGGCGAGACCTGCGAGCCCCATCCCCAGACGGCCCAATAGTCCTTCGGTTTGAGAGCCAAGGGCATCACCACTACGATATACAAAAGTATCGATGAAGGCTTTGGCTTTGTAACGCTCGGCGCGCGCTACGGTAGTGAAAAGGGTTTCGCGAGCCGGACGCATGACGCCGCGTTGCACGGCACGAAAAGCCGACTCAAAAGCAATGAGCGCACCGAGTGAGCCCAGCACAGCCAAACCGATGAAGCCAAAAGCAACCGTGATGGGCAGGAGCGCAAGCGTGACAGCAATGCCGAAGCGCTTGATGAGATGGCTTGTGAGAAAGGCTTGCAGCACAAAGGTCGCGGCCTGTGTGTAGAGATCAATCCGCGCGAACGCCGCGGTCCTTGTGTCGGTATCGAGCGCTAAGGCTGCGACCATTTGCAGTCGCGTGAAATAAAGCAAGGTTGCGACAATAGCCAAAATCAGGACATACACCGCGATACCAAGCAGATAAGGTGAGCGGATCACCGCTGTAAAGCCTTCCCAGGCGCTGCCACCGATAATGGCACGCTCGGGGTCTAGATCTGCAGCCTGTGTGGCTGAGGCTTCATCGCTCTGAGTGCTTGACTCGACTTGCGCTTTTAAATGGGTCAACCACCACGCACTCGCGATTGCGCAGAGCAAAAAAGCAGCAGCGATCAGGAGAAGCAAAGGCGTGCCAAAGGGTTTTGCCAGCATACTCGCGAGCCACGGCCCAAACATGGCACCGAGTGTTCCACCTAAAGAAATCGCGGCAAAGAGACGCTGGCTCTGTTCTTTTGTAAAGCGATCGGTCATTAATGCCCAAAAAAGCATGGTGGCGAAAAGATTAAAGACGCTGAACCACACGTAGAAAACCTGGCCGCTCCAAAGCCCGATGTGTGCCGGCGCCAAGGTCAATAGAGCGTAAAAACAAAGGAGACCGAGGGAAAAGAAAGAGTAAGTCGCGGTAATAAAGACCAGGCGACGATAACGGCTCACCAGTAAACCAAATAGCGGATTGACCAGCAGAGTCACCACGAGAGTGGCCATAAAGAGCCAGCGGATCGCCTCGATGCCACGCTGCATCCCCAAGGCTTCGCGTGCGGGTCTGACGACCATCAACGCGCTCAAAATACAGAAAAAAAACAAGCCCGCCACCAGTGTGGGCAGCAACTCTTGTCGTTTGATATTGGTGAACGTTTGCAGCAGGCTGGTCATAAGGCAAGGGGTTCAAATACTCTGCATCATCTTACTGAGTAATATTTGTTTTTTGTGTATTTGTTGTTCTTTAATCTCATCCGGACATTGAAAACAACACTAAATATAAGTTTGTTTTCTGTGTGTTTCATGAGAGAGATAAAATAAAGCATCGCTAGGGTGAGTTGTCTTAGCTATTTTTGTTCCGTTTTTGAGAGAAATGCCGTGCCATTGCCCCCAACTGTTGACCGTGAAGAAGTCCACCTACGTCAGATCGTGATGAAAGCCTATCGAAGATCGGATGGCTTGTATGACATAGAGGGTCGAGTGGTAGACACTAAAACTGAGCCTTTTCTATCGCCTTTAGCTCAGGCAGAGCGCAAACCAGGTGAGCCGGTCCACGATATCTGGGTGCGGTTGGTCATCGATGAGTGGTTTGAAATCAAAGATGTGGCGGCGAGCTCTGATTCGACACCTTTTGTGGTCTGTACCCATGCGCCACCCTCGCTCCAAGCGCTGATTGGCGCAAAAATCGGTGCGGGCTGGTCCAAGTTGGTCAGAGAAAAACTCAAAGGCGCTGCCTGTTGCACGCATATGATGGAGTTGCTCGGACCCATGGCGACTACGGCCTATCAGGCCTTGTGGCCCGTGACCAGCAAGCGACCGCAAGCCTTGGATGCCAATGGGCGCCCAACCAAAATTGATAGTTGTTTTGCCTACGGCAGCGACAAGGAAATCGTAGCGAAATTGTGGCCCGAGCATTACACAGGACCCAAGGTCACCGCGCAGTGATACGACCCTGTTGGTAGAGTCGATCCATAAGTTTCAAGCATGATCCTTGAAACTTGTCACGCTATACTCGAAGCAGAAAATTAAAGGCATCCTGCGATGTCGAGACTCAATGACGGAGATGAGTGATGCGTTCTTTGCTGTTTGTGCCCGCCGATAGTCCACGCAAGCTGGAAAAGTCCTTGCAAAGCGGGTCAGATGTGCTGATATTTGATTTGGAGGACGCGGTTTCTCCGTCCCGTAAGCAAGAAGGCCGAGTGGAGTTGGTCAAATTTTTGACTGAGCTTAAACGCACTGGCCTCAAGACTCCCGAGCTTTATGTGCGCGTCAATGCGTTGACGACAGGCATGACGCTAGCGGATTTGGCCGCAGTGATGCCTTGTCGCCCGGATGGCGTGGTCTTGCCCAAATCGACAGGCGCGCGTGACCTCGGTCTTTTATCTGCCTATCTGGAGGCATTTGAACACCTGTATCCGCTTGAGTCTCCTGACGCTAAGACATCGATTATCGCGATCGTGACGGAGACGGCTGACTCACTTGCTGGGTTGAATGAGTACCGGGGAGCGACTCCGAGACTTGCCGGCATGATGTGGGGTGCGGAAGACCTCTCGGGTGATATTGGTGCGTTGACCAACAAAGAAGAGGGTTCTTCTGAATGGACCTCGCCCTTTAGTTTGGTGCGTTCGCTTTGTCTGTTTGCCGCCTCTGCAGCGGGAGTGCCGGCCATCGATACCGTCCCCACGGATATTCACAACATAGAGGCTTTGAAGCGCGAAACACGTCTAGCGTATCGCGATGGTTTTTCAGCAAAGGCGGCGATTCATCCTGGCCAGGTGCCGGTGATCAATGAGGCGATGACGCCCGATGCCGCAACACAAGAGTGGGCGGCGCGCGTGATTGCGGCGTTTGCGGCCAGTGCCAGCGTTGGTGTCGCGACAATGGATGGAAAGATGTTGGATACACCGCACTTGCGCCTGGCGAAAAAAATTATCGCCGCAGCGCAGCTCGCCTAAAGGATTGATGTCATGACGAAAACAGTGGGTCCTTTGGAGGGTATCCGCGTCATTGACATGACCTCGATTTTGATGGGGCCTTATGCAGCTCAATTGATGGGTGACATGGGCGCGGATGTGATCAAAGTCGAGTCTCCGCAAGGCGATATGGTGCGCGACGTCGGACCAATGTTGCATCCACGGATGGGCTCTCTCTATTTGCATGTCAATCGTAGCAAGCGCGGTATGGTGCTTGATGTAAAAAAGCCCGAAGGTCTCGCAGCCATCAAAAAACTTATCGCAACTGCCGATATCTTGCTCTATAACGTTCGGCCGCAAGCCATGGAGCGTTTAGGCTTGAGTTATGAAGTTGTCAAAGAACTCAATCCTCGTATTTTATATGCGGGTACTTTTGGTTTTGGCCAAGACGGACCTTATGCGCACAAGCCAGCTTTTGATGATTTGATTCAGGGTGCGATTGGTTTGCCTTCTCTGATTAAGCAAGCGGGTTCGGATGTACCGCGTTATGTGCCCTCCAATATAGTGGATCGAACGGTGGGCTTGTACGCCACCTCTTCGTTGTGCGCTGCGCTCTACCATCGTGAAAAAACAGGGCGTGGTCAGCGTATCGATATTCCGATGTTTGAAACAATGATTAGCCATTTACTGAGTGATCATATTGGTGGGAAAACCTTCGACCCGCAATGTGGACCACCAGGCTATCCACGCTTGTTAGCGTCAGAGCGACGTCCTTATAAAACGTCTGATGGATATGTATGTGCCGTTATTTATAACGATAAGCAGTGGGCATCATTTTTTAGCGCGATTGGCCGATCGGAAATATTTGACAATGACCCACGTTTTAAAAACCTGAGCATTCGTACGCAACATATCAATGATCTTCAAGGTTTAGTCGCTAAAATTTTTCTGGAGCGTACGACGCAAGCATGGCTGGACTTGCTTGAAAAGGCAGATATTCCCACGATGCCGTTGCATGATCTCGAGACTATTTTCGAAGATCCTCATCTTGAAGCGATCAACTTTTTTCAATGGGAAGATCATCCCTCGGAGGGACGTATTCGTCGTGTGGATGTGCCGACGACATGGTCGGAGAGTCAGCCGCAAGCAGGTCGTCCTGCACCGATGCTCGGACAGCACAGTGAAGAAATCTTACGTGAATTGGGTTACAGCGAAGAGTCTATCGCTGCCTTGATCCGCGAGGGTGTGACACAGACTGCGGTGAGTCCTAAATCAACATCATGAAGCCGGGGCTGGTTTCAAATTGACAGCGAGTCCAGTGTGCTGTCTAGATTTAAACGAATGAGGAAGTGATCATGGATTTTTCTTTTTCACAAGAACAGCAGACGATTCGCGAAGCGATCAATAAAATCTGTGAACAGTTTGATGATCAGTATTGGCTGGAAAAAGATCGCCATGGCGGTTTTCCCGTTGAGCTGCATCAGGCACTCGCCAAAGACGGTTGGTTAGGGATTTGCATCCCTGAGCAGTATGGCGGTTCAGGTCTGGGAATCACGGAGGCGACCATCATGATGCAAGCCATCAGTGAGTCTGGCGCAGGCATGACCGGTGCCTCGGCTGTGCATATGAATATCTTTGGTTTGAATCCTGTTGTGCAGTTTGCGACCGAAGAACAGAAAATGCGTATGCTGCCGCCGTTAGTCGCAGGTCGTGAGCGTGCGTGTTTTGCGGTGACCGAGCCCAATACAGGACTCAACACAACGCAGCTCAAGGTAAAAGCGGATCGCCAGGGCGATCATTATGTATTGAGCGGCACCAAGGTGTGGATTTCAACCGCACAGGTCGCCGAGAAAATGCTGATCTTGGCCCGCACGACACCTCTGGAAGAGTGCACAAAACATACCGATGGCCTGAGTCTGTTTTATACCGACCTTGATCGCAATTTCGTGCGTGTGCATGAAATTGAGAAAATGGGTCGTAAAGCTGTGGACTCAAACGAGTTGTTTATTGATGGTTTGAAAGTCCCAGTCGAAGACCGTATCGGCGAGGAAGGCAAAGGTTTTCACTACATCATGCATGGTATGAATGCAGAACGGATTTTGATCGCAGCCGAAGGCATTGGTCTGGGTCGCGTGGCGCTCAAGCGCGCGACCGAATACGCCAAGGAACGGATTGTGTTTGACCGCCCGATTGGCATGAATCAGGGTATTCAGCATCCGCTCGCGGCAAACTGGATGGAGCTTGAGGCCGCCAATCTGATGGTCTTTAACGCCGCGACGCTCTTTGATAAGGGTGAGCCCTGTGGTGCCCAAGCCAACGCGGCGAAATACCTGGCAGGCGAAGCGGGTTTCAACGCTTGCCAGCAGGCGGTGATGACGCACGGCGGGTTTGGCTACGCCAAGGAATATCACGTAGAACGTTATTTACGTGAGGTGTTGATTACGCGCATCGCACCGGTGAGCCCACAGTTGGTGTTGTGTTTTATCGCCGAGCGCGTGCTGGGCTTACCTAAGTCCTATTAGGAGAATGTGATGGCGGGTTTGTATTACGAAGAGTTCGAAGTCGGTCAGGTATTTAATCATTCCATGACGCGTACTGTGACAGAAATGGATAACGTGTTGTTTTCAACGTTAACGATGAACCCGCAGCCACTGCATTTGGATGCTGAGTTTGCGTCTAAAACTGAATTTGGCCGCATCTTGGTCAACAGCTTATTTACCTTGGGTTTGGTGATTGGAATCTCGGTGGGCGAGACCACGCTGGGTACAACAATCGCCAATCTTGGCATGACGGATACACGCTTTCCGCATCCTGTTTTTTATGGCGATACGATTCATGTCGAGACGACTATCGTCTCAAAGCGTTTGAGCAAGTCACGAACGGATGCGGGTATTGTTGAGTTTGAGCATCGTGGCATCAATCAGCGTGGTGAAGTGGTCTGTATTTGTCGACGCTCCGGTTTTATGAAATGCAAACCTGTTTGACTTCAATCGTCGCACAATTGTGATTTTTTCTGCCAGACCTAAGTGGCAACTCCCTGATGCAAAGATGGCGTTGGTGGTGTTGCTGATCTGTTTTGTGTTCAATATGCTTGGTCGTGGGGTGGGCGATACCTATGTGACTTTTCTTTTGCCGCTTGAAACGGAATTTGGCTGGAGTCGCTCCGAGCTCTCCAGTGTGTACAGTATTTATATGATTGCCAATGGTTTGTCGGCACCGTTTATTGGAGTGCTGTTTGATCGCTGGGGGCCTCGCTTGGTCTACCTTCTTGGCGTCGCCTTTCTAGGCTTAGGTTATTTTTTAGCAGGACAGTTGACTCAGCTCTGGCAGTTTCATCTCTGCATTGGCGTGGCGGGTGGAATTGGCATTTCAGCGATTGGCATGGTGCCCTCAGCAAGTTTGATCAGCCGTTGGTTTCCTCACAGTACGAGTACGGCGATCGGCATTGCGTATGCGGGTTTTGGTGCCGGTACGTTGGTATTGGTGCCGTTCGCGCAGTATCTTAATCAAGCCGTGGGCTGGCGCGACGCCTATCACGTGATCGGTGGGAGTTTGTTGATCACCTTGCCGATCGTGATGCTGCTGCCTTGGAAAGTGATTCG
>JBILJA010000116.1:0-7322 GCA_044368775.1 Burkholderiaceae bacterium | reverse complement strand
CGATGTGAGTAGCGGCGTTGAGTTAGAGCCTGGGATCAAATCAGCTCAACGCATCGCTGAGTTTGTTTCTGCAGTTAAAAAAGCGGATGCGTAATCGGCTTTTGACATCCATTCGGTAAAACCGATATAATCACGTTCTTTGCAGGCGGTTAGCTCAGCTGGTTAGAGCGCCACGTTGACATCGTGGAGGTCGCTGGTTCGATTCCAGTACCGCCTACCAAGTGCTCCTTAAAGGAGCTTTTTTTGGGCTCTACCCCGGCTCTACCCCATTAACGGGGGATAGTCAGTATTCATCAAATAGCAGTACTCATCAAACACGGCAAAATACGCCGTTCCCACCGCAGAAGTCCAGTCTAGTCGCTGATCAAGGAATTGTTGCGCCGAGAGCAGGCATTGTCCGAGTTTTGCCTCATGTATCAAATACTTGCCACGCATTTACTTAAGACCTCATAAGAACACGTTGCAAAACACGTGAATGTTCGATGAAAGTCGCGTCTGAAGAATGGCAAGGGATGTTGGGTATAAAGAGGTCATCACTATCCTGCATAATGACAATCTAGAATTGACATTAATTGGACCGCCAGTGCTGGAAAATTTTAAAAACAAAATTAAATCAGTCCGACTTTTTAACCGCACCCAGGTGGTCAATATTGAATCTGCGTCAACTGTTCTTAGGTGTCATGTCATAATCCTACATGCTTTGTGGTCGACATTTAGTAGTGCTAATAGTATTGATGTGTTGATATCGAAACGCTCTACATGGTCGCAATCAATGTTTTTTAGAATTCTGTGATCTGACTTTATTCGCACTCCACTCATATATTTGGTGGCCTTGCCTAAATTGGATAGGCATACTCGCGATAGTTTGGTAAAAACTCGTTAAATGGTTACGATGATCGATCGCCTTATTGCAAGCTCAGAGCCAGATTTTGCTTCTCCAGCCCGCCCTGGTGTGGCGGACAACACGTATCATTACTTGCGTGATCTTGTGCTGAGTGGTGGTTTTCCCAAAGGAACCATGCTTCAGGAACGGCGGCTTGCCAAGGAACTTGGCGTTTCGCGCACCCCAGTCAGGGAGGCGCTGGCTAGGCTTGAGAGCGATGGTTTCGCGCATCGGACCGGAAGGGGACCCTTGGTTGTCAAAGGGCCTGCCCCGCGTGAGTTTATTGAAATCTTGCATTTGCGTCAGATTCTAGAGGGCGAGGCCGCATTCGTGGCTGCCCAAAATCTGTCTGAAATTGACATAGAAGAGATAACGCAACAAGTGTATACACTGATGGGAACGCTTGAACCAGAGGCCGGTGAGCAAGTGCGTATAGACGATCTTATTCACAACAGCATTGCGCGAGCCTCGGGCAATGAACATTTGGCAAAGCTGGTTGCTGACTTGCGTAGCCGGACCAACATGTTTGATTTGAGTCGACTACCGCATCGCATGCAGGTTGGATGCCGTGAGCACTTGGATTTGTTGACGCGATTACGGGAGCGTGACGGTGAGGGTGCGCGGCAAGCGATGCGTCAACATCTTGAAAACGTCAAGCAAAGCATCGTTAACCGGCTCACACAGTTTTGAAACTCATCCCCTAGATTTCTCCAGTTAGCCCAGATTCAACTGACTAATAGGTTTTATGGTTACGCCCGCTTGCTCTAGGGCATCGCGCAGCGCGCGCGCCATTCCTACGGCTGTCGGTCCATCGCCGTGAACGCAAATTGTATCAATTCGGGTAGGGAATCGTTTGCCGCTGGTAGCAATGATTGCTTGCTCATCAAGCATACGTAGGATTCGCGTTGCAGCCTCTTGAGCATCGTGAATCATGGCGCCTGGCTCTTTACGTGGAATTAGCAATCCGTTGTCACCATAGGCCCGGTCAGCGAAGATCTCACGAGCATATCTCAAGCCCGCCCGATCAGCAGCCTTGCTTGTTTCGTTATTTGGGCTCGTTACAAGAATTAAGTCCTTGTCGACTGCTTGGATCGCATTAACAACCGCCGCAGATAACTCAGCGTTTACAAAGGCCATGTTGCCAAGGGCACCATGGGTCTTGACATGCGTTACTTTGTGTCCATAGGCAGTTGCCATCGCTTGCAGCGCACCAATTTGATAAATCACTTGCTCCTCAATGTCTTTGGGTGAGTCCCCTGCAATCATTCGCCGCCCAAACCCCCACAGATCCATGAAGCTAGGGTGTGCACCCAAATCAATGCCTCTCGATTTGGCACCTCGAACAGTTTTGGCCATCACTATTGGATCCCCAGCGTGAAACCCGCAAGCAACGTTGGCCGACGAAACGATGTTGAGCATGGCCTCATCGTCTCCCATGACATATTGACCAAAACTCTCACCCATATCGGAATTTATATCGACGGCGTGCACAGAAACCTCAACGTTTTATTTTTTGCGTTTACTTATTGACACAATTATTGGTATACCACTAATATACCAAAAAAAAGTAAGACTGTTTAGCACTGCTCTTTAATGTTTTAGGACAGCCTTTCAGGCTACACAACAAGGGACTAACATGCTTATAAAAAGAATTTCCACATTATTTTTAACCTCAGCTATCACCGCTGTGTTGTCACTTAGCTCGACAGCAGCAGCGGCTACGGAGTGGACCACTGTCACCGTATGGCCAGAGAGTAATTATCACGTCAAAGCCTTGAGGCAATTTGCAGCGGGAGTCGCTAGAGTGACCAATGGCGAGGTCAAGATGGTGGTGCATAGCGGTGGAGCTCTCGGCTTGAAAGGTCCTGAATTGCTTTCCGCAGTGCGTGATGGAATCGTGCAAGTTGCTGACATGTTGATGACCCAACAGGTCGGTCAAGCACCGCTTTTAGGCCTTGAGTCGGTTCCATACTTGACGCGTAACTATAAAGAGCTAGCCCAGTTACAAAAAATTGCAATACCTTATTACCAAAAAATAGCTGAGCAGAATAACCAGAAGTTCCTTTACTTTCTACCTTGGCCCGGTCAAGGACTCTTTAGTAAGTCCCCTTCAAACACTATCGAAGGTTTCAAGAATATCAAGGTTCGTACAGTCGACAAAAATGGTACGGACTTCTTTAAAGCGTTAGGTTCTGCGCCCATCCAGATGCCTTGGAGCGAGGTTGTTCCAGCACTTGCATCGGGAGCTATCGATGGGGTGACCACATCGAGTCCGTCCGGCGCTGATGGAAAATTTTGGGAGTTTCTCAAGCACTTCAATCGGTTGAATTGGCAGTCGGCTTCCCAAGCTATTTCAGTGAACCGTGACGCTTGGAACAAAATCTCACCGAAAAACCAAAAGGCCATTGAAGCATTGGCTGCTGAGCTGCAGCCCAAGTTCTGGGTAATGGCTGCAGAGCAAGATCAACAAGCTCTAGAGCTGCTGAAAAAGAACAACATGCAGGTGATTGAACCGGACGCAGCTCTAGTGGCAGCACTTGCTAAGGCAGCCGAGCCTCTTTGGGTTGATTTCATGAAGAGAGTAGGACCGGACGCGCAGAAAATCATCACGGAATACCGCCGAGTCAGTGGACGTTAATGAAGTGATTTTAAAAAAGGGGCTACTGTGTCGCGCTTAGTACATCGATTGATAGGCCACATTGGTAAGTTCAGCGATGTATTGGGCGCGTTAGCTTCCTTATGCATGGCGGGACTCTTTCTGCTGATGATTGCAGAGATTGTTGCCCGTAGTGTTTTCTCGACATCCCTTGGCTTTAGCTGGGAAGTGAGCGGATATCTTCTAGGCGCTGTCATATTCCTAGGTGCGGCCAATGCGCTGCGAAGTGGCTCGCATGTCCGAATTAGCTTCCTGCTCGATATGCTGCCACGTCAAATTTCGCGCGCGCTGGATGTTGCAGCTACATTGGTTGCTGCTCTCATCACTGCATATATGACCTATGCTTTTTTCAAGCTGGGTTGGACTTCGTGGAGCCGAGGAACAGTCTCCGCAACGGTCGTGCAGACGCCGCTTTTTATCCCCCAGTTGATTTTTGCGATTGGGCTTGCAACACTTTTCCTTCAGCTTGTTGCAAGGCTACTGTCACTTGCAACTGGCACTGTGGCCGAAGCCGAGACCATCGCTAACCGGATGCACCAAGAATGACAAATATCATTGCTACCATCGTGTTGTTGCTAGTCGTGATGCTGGCTTCTGGCGTTTGGGTAGCACTCGGTTTGACGGGAGTGGGGATTCTTTCACTCGAAATTTTCCGAAGCATGCCAGTGGAACGGCTTTTGGCTCAAGCGGGTTGGAATACAACCTCTAGCCCTGAGTTGGTGGCTCTGCCTCTTTTCATCCTAATGGGTGAAATTTTGTTCCGAACACGCTTGGCTGAACTCATGTTTGACGGCCTCTCTCCTTGGGCACGTTTTATCCCTGGCCGACTGCTTCATACAAACGTGCTTGGTTGTACGCTGTTTGCTGCGATCTCGGGGTCTTCAGCTGCAACTACAGCCATGATGGGACGAATTACCTCTGGAGAGCTTATCAAGCGCGGCTACAACGCTCATCTCGCTGCGGGCTCTCTGGCTGGGGCTGGGACACTAGGCTTTTTGATTCCACCCAGTACCATGATGATTATCTACGGCATTATGGCTCAGCAGTCCATCCTCAAAATGTTTGTCGCTGGCATCATTCCAGGTCTGCTACTAGCACTGTGTTTCATGGTTTATCTGGGGATCTATGCCACCCTCAAACCGTCGGTCATGCCGACTGAAAAAGAAAAGGTAACAGCTCGAGATTTATGGATGGGTTTAATTAAGCTCCTGCCCGTGATGTTGTTGATTATATTTGTGGTCGGCACAATGTTGCTGGGATATGCGACGCCGACTGAAGCAGCTGCGGTTGGTGTTTTTGGGGCATTGTTGGTCAGTTTATTGCAAGGATGCTTTTCCTGGCGAGGGCTCTGGGATGCTCTAATCGGGGCTGCGCAGACCACAAGTATGATCGGGCTCATCATATTTGGTGCGGTCTTTCTCTCAATTGCCATGGGTTTTCTTCAAGTACCGACAACAGTGGCATCAATGATTGGTGGCTTGGGGCTTTCTCCCATTGAACTGATCCTCTTATTGATTGTCTTTTACGTGGCGCTGGGCACGGTCCTGGAGGGTATGTCAATGATTGTCATGACACTACCGATCACACTGCCCTTGGTAACAGCGGCTGGATTTGATCCGATCTGGTTCGGCGTGTTTCTAATCTTGGTTGTTGAGATGGCTCAGGTCACACCACCTGTAGGATTCAACCTTTTTGTTATCAATAGCATCACCGGAATTAGTATCGGAAATCTTGCTCGTGCGGCCTTCCCGTTTTTTCTGATACTTGTTTTGTTCACCATTTTCATGGCGTTGTTTCCTGATGTAGTCATGTGGTTGCCAAACAATTTCCAACTGGGCAAGCCGGCTGGTGGCTAGTGACTGAATTACTTGTTGCCACTTCGCCAAAGCTGGTTGCTGTGGGAGACCACGGGATTCTAGTTAAATTCGATGGTGGGATTGACATTGCCCTGAACCGAAAGGTCATTGCGCTGGCGTGTTCCTTGCGTCAAAACGCCCCCAGAGGCGTGGGGCCCATCATCCCCACTTATAATGCGCTTTTGGTTCACTACGATGCGGCGTTCGTGTCGCACAAGTCTGTCTGTGAATGGATCGCAGGCCTTTGGAATGACACTCGACAAGTGGCAAATCGCCACCGACGGTGGCAAATCCCAGTCTGTTACGGTGGTGACTTTGGTGTTGATCTGACCGCAGTTGCAGAGATCAAAGGGCTGCTAGAAACGGAGGTGGTTGCTCTTCACTGCGCTGTGCAATACCACGTATACATGGTGGGATTTGCCCCCGGACTGGCTTACCTTGGACCGCTTTCAGAGCAATTACACATCCCGCGCCGCCGAACGCCCAGAGTGAATACTCCTGCAGGGAGCGTTAACATTGGTGGAGAACAGGCCTTGATTGCCTCCATACCTGGACCTAGCGGGTGGCATTTACTTGGTCGCACGCCAGCCAAAAGTTTTGATCCCGTGCGCAGTCAGCCCTTTTTGTTTGAACCAGGTGATGAGGTATGTTTCAAGGCCATCACCCCCGCTGAGTTCCATAGATTGGATGCGCATGCCTGCCGAAATGGTTGGATGCCTGAATGGGAATGGTCGAAATGACTGAGCTGGAGGTGCTATCCCCTGGCATGTACACCACAGCGCAGGATGCGGGCAGGTTCGGGTATCTTGACAAAGGCGTGCCCCCGGCTGGACCGATGGATTTTTTTGCGTTCAGTCTTGCCAACGCATTGGTAGGAAATCTTTCGGGTACAACATGCTTGGAGCTCACGATAGTTGGAGGGCTTTATCGCGTCCGTGGGGGAAGCTGTCGCATTAGTGTGACGGGGGATTTCCCGCTATGGCTTAATGGAAAACCTATCCAAGCCTGGCGCAGCATCGACTTGACTGAGAGTGACGAAATCAAGATCGGTCAGGCAGGCGCAGGCTGCAGGGGTTACTTGGCTATTGCCGGTGGCATGGCACTGGAACCCCAGTTAGGCAGTTGCTCGACACTGGCCCGAGCCAATCTTGGGGGATTGGACGGTGGGCCCTTGCGGCGGGGCCAGCGCGTAGCCCTCAATTTCCTCAATGCACCAGACTCGCTGGGGCTCGCCCTGTCAGCTGACCACACACCTGAAATTCTGCCTTGGTATCTGCCAGGGCCGGTCCGTGTGGTTGTTGGGCCGGAGTACGATGCCTTTAGCGAGCTGGACTTGCATCGCTTCTTTCAATGCCCCTATCGAGTCACGTCTGACGCAGATCGCATGGGGTATCGGTTGAGCGGTTCGCTCATCTCGCACCTTGGGGGTTACGACATGATCTCCGAACCCATTAGTGCCGGTGCCATCCAGATTCCAGGTGATGGCCAACCCATCATTGCACTTTGTGACCGCCAGACGACCGGTGGTTATCCCAAAATCGCAACTGTGATTAGACATGACCTTGCCCGGTTGGGGCAATGCCGGCCTGGGCAAGCGCTTCGCTTCAGCGCTGTCTCAGTGGAGCATGCTGAGGCCTTATGGCGTGACTCGCTAGGTATGCTGAACACAGTGATCCAGAAATTTGACACTTTTGACCCAAAGGAAGACCCACATGTCTCAACTATTTAATGAAAGCAGCAAAGGCGTTTACATCATATCTGCTACGCCATTTCGTCAAGATCAGTCACTTGATTTGGAGAGTACTGACACGTTAATTGACTTTTACTTGGAAAAGGGGGTCGACGGTATAACCATTCTTGGTGTGATGGGAGAGGCCCCTAAGCTGACAGAGGAGGAATCACTGATATTTGTCAATCGGGTGATCAA
>JBILJA010000018.1:0-26279 GCA_044368775.1 Burkholderiaceae bacterium | reverse complement strand
GACCTGCAACTCAGCAAAGTCCTGAATGGATTGAGCGTCAGTACGGCAAAATCCACGCTGCGATCAAAGCCATGGAGGCCGACCTTGGGACCAAGAGCTTCTGCATGGGTGTCAATTTTAGTTTGGCAGATGTTGCCGTAGGCTGTGTCTTGGGATATCTGGATTTCCGTTTTCCACACATCGATTGGCGCTCGGAGTCCCCGAATCTTGAGCGACTGTACGCAAAACTGAGTCAGCGCCAAAGTTTTCTGGACACTGAGGCTCCGAAGCAATAGAGCGTTAAGCAATAATTCCCCCACCCAGGCATACATCACCATCGTATAAAACAGCGGACTGGCCTGGTGTCACGGCCCACTGCGGCTGCTCAAACGTCAAACCAAACGCGTTTTCTTGGGGGCCATCAACGAGCTCACATAGGGCGTCGTTTTGGCGATATCTTGTCTTGGCCGCATATTGACCCGTAATGGGCGCAACACCACTCACCCAACTGAGCTGATCTGCGACGAGTGTCTGAGCTAACAGCCAAGGGTGCTCATGCCCTTGGACCACATAGAGCGTATTACGGGCCATATCCTTACGTGCCACATACCAGACAGGTCCGGTCCCATCTGCGTGCTGATGCCCTTTGACACCTCCGATTCCCAAGCCCTTGCGCTGCCCTAGGGTATAAAACGAAAGACCCTGGTGCACACCAACCTGCTGACCCTTTTCAGTCAAAATCGGACCTGGTTGGGTCGGCAAATACCGATTGAGAAACTCTCTGAATGGCCTTTCACCGATAAAGCAAATCCCCGTCGAGTCCTTTTTCGTTGCATTCGGCAAGCCAAGCTCAAGTGCTATCCGCCTGACCTCAGTTTTATTGATTTCACCTAATGGGAAAAGCGTGCGGGAGAGCTGCGCTTGATTCAGCCTGTGTAAAAAATAGCTCTGGTCCTTGGTATGGTCGAGCGCTTTGAGTAGCTCAAAGCGGTCACCCCTCTGCCGCACGCGGGCATAATGGCCGGTCGCAATATGATCGGCGCCGAGCGTCATTGCATGATCAAGAAATGCTTTAAATTTGATTTCTGCATTGCAAAGCACATCAGGATTCGGAGTGCGGCCCGCAGAGTACTCTCTCAAAAAATCGGCAAAAACGCGGTCTTTGTATTCGGCAGCAAAATTAACGGCCTCGATGTCTACCCCCACCACATCGGCTACGCTCGCAGCGTCAATCCAGTCTTGCCTAGTCGAGCAATACTCGGAATCATCATCGTCCTCCCAGTTCTTCATGAACAGACCAATGACCTCATAGCCCTGCTGTTTCAAGAGCCAAGCGGTCACAGAAGAGTCAACTCCGCCGGACATTCCGACGACGACGCGTTTTTTTGAGGTTTGCATATTGATTAAATTGTAGTCGCTCTTAAAGTGGAGCCACACCCACACGTGAATACACAGCCGGCAAATAAGCTTTAAAGCAGGGGTAAACAGCCCTTGCTTGGTGTATAAACCTAAGGTTAATCATCTTTTTAATGGAGATCTCGATGCGCATCGGAATCCCGCGCGAGACCCGCGATAGCGAAACACGTGTTGCGGCAACACCGGAAACGGTCAAAAAGTATGTTGCCGCAGGACACGAAGTCTTGGTTGAACAGTCTGCAGGCTTGGCTGCTCACTTTACAGACCAGGCTTATGAACAGGCTGGAGCAAAAATCGTCGATGCTTCGCAAGCATTGGCCGCGCCGCTTATCCTCAAAGTACGTGCACCAAGTGGATCAGAACTCACCACCATTTCCGCTGGAAGCACCTTGGTCGGCATGCTCGATCCCTTTGACGAAACAGGTCTCGATGCCATGGCGCAAGCAGGTATCACCGCGTTTGCGCTCGAGGCCGCACCTCGCACGACGCGCGCCCAGAGCCTAGACGTGTTGTCCTCTCAAGCTAACCTGGCTGGTTACAAAGCTGTCTTGTTAGGCGCACACTACTTCGGCCGCATGTTTCCCATGATGATGACGGCAGCTGGCACAGTCAAAGCTGCACGCGTTGTGATTTTGGGCACGGGTGTTGCAGGCTTGCAAGCGATCGCGACAGCTAAAAGACTTGGCGCTGTGGTGGAGGCTTCCGATGTGCGTCCTGCCGCCAAGGAACAGGTCGAATCTCTCGGTGGCAAATTCATCGATGTCCCGTTCGAAACAGACGAGGAGCGTGAAATCGCCAAAGGCGTAGGTGGCTATGCCCGCCCCATGCCTGCCAGTTGGATGCAACGTCAAGCCGTTCTCGTCTCTGAACGATGCAAACAAGCCGACATCGTGATTTCGACAGCGCTCATTCCTGGACGCCCAGCCCCAACTCTGATTTCAGCAGAGACCGTGCGTGCAATGAAACCTGGCTCCGTGATCGTCGACCTCGCGGTGGAGCGTGGCGGCAACTGCCCTCTTTCACAAAAGGGTCTTGTCGTCTATGAGAACGGTGTCGCACTCGTTGGCCTAACCAACTTGCCTGGCATGCTCGCCACCGATGCCTCTGCACTCTACGCACGCAACGTACTGGACTTCCTCAAGCTCATCATCGACAAAGAGGCCAATCTTGCCATCGCCCGCGATGACGATATCGTTGCAGCTTGCCTCGTCTGCGAAGGCGGCAAAAATTTAAGGAAGAAATAATGGAAGCCATTAGCCCCACCCTTGTGAATCTCATCATTTTTGTCTTGGCGATCTACGTCGGCTACCACGTCGTCTGGAACGTCACACCCGCACTGCATACTCCCTTGATGGCCGTCACGAATGCGATCTCGGCCATCGTCATTGTTGGCGCGATGTTAGCCGCCGCACTGACCGAGGGTGGACTGGCTCGCGGCATGGGCGTTTTTGCCGTTGCACTGGCAGCGGTCAACGTCTTTGGTGGTTTTCTGGTTACCCGACGCATGCTCGAGATGTTTAAAAAGAAAGCGCCTAAAGACAAAACAGCCAAAGACAAGGCGTCAGATCATGGGAGCCACGCATGATTTCCATTAACGTCGTCACCCTTTTTTATCTGATCGCTTCGGTTTGCTTCATTCAGGCGCTCAAAGGCTTGTCTCACCCCACGACATCACGTCTGGGTAATGCCTTTGGCATGGCCGGCATGGTCATCGCCGTGTTGACCACTGCAGCATTGATTGTCAGCCTCTCTCGCGAAGCACAGGCGGGTGTTGGTTTGGCTTGGGTGCTTTTTGGGCTGCTCATCGGCGGCACGGTTGGCACGCTCATGGCCAAGCGCGTGGAAATGACCAAAATGCCTGAGCTCGTCGCATTTATGCACAGCATGATTGGTCTGGCTGCTGTCGCAATCGCCGTCGCTATTGTGGCCGAACCGCATGCCTTTAGCATCGTTGCAGCCAAGGGTGAGCCTATCCCTTTTGGCAACCGCCTTGAATTGTTTATCGGTACGTTTGTGGGTGCCATTACTTTCTCCGGTTCGGTGATCGCCTTTGGCAAACTCTCTGGCAAATACAAGTTCCGCTTGTTTCAAGGTGCTCCCGTCGTATTTGCTGGCCAGCACATGGTCAACCTTGCGCTGGCGCTTGTCATGGTTGGTTGCGGCATCTGGTTCATGTTCACGCAAGACTGGACACCATTCGTGATCATGACCATCGTCGCTTTTATCCTGGGCGTACTGATCATCATCCCCATTGGTGGGGCGGATATGCCCGTGGTAGTGTCGATGCTCAACAGTTACTCTGGCTGGGCCGCGGCAGGCATTGGCTTTTCACTCAACAACCCGATGCTGATTATCGCGGGCTCCTTGGTAGGTTCCTCTGGCGCGATTTTGTCCTACATCATGTGCAAGGCCATGAACCGGTCCTTCTTTAACGTGATCTTGGGTGGCTTTGGTGGCGCAACCGATGCAGGCCCCGCTGCTGGAGATGGCGTTCAGCGCACAGTGCGTTCTGGGAGCTCCGATGATGTCGCGTTTTTGTTAACAAATGCAGAAACCGTGACCATCGTGCCAGGTTATGGTTTGGCTGTCGCGCGAGCTCAGCATGCTCTCAAAGAACTGGCTGAAAAACTCACCGAGCGCGGCGTAACCGTGAAATATGCCATCCACCCTGTCGCCGGACGTATGCCCGGTCACATGAACGTTTTGCTCGCCGAGGCCGAAGTGCCTTACGATCAGGTGTTCGAAATGGAAGACATCAACAGCGAATTTGCGCAAACGGATGTTGTGTTGGTGTTGGGCGCCAATGATGTGGTGAACCCTGCCGCTAAAACGGACCCCAAGTCACCTATCGCTGGTATGCCGATCCTCGAGGCCTACAAAGCAAAAACCATTATCGTGAACAAGCGCTCCATGGCCTCAGGCTATGCAGGTCTAGATAATGAACTGTTTTACATGGACAAAACCATGATGGTCTTTGGCGATGCAAAAAAGGTCATTGAAGACTTGGTCAAAGCGGTCGATCACTCTTAATTATTTCAACGCAGCATCGACCGCTTCGATCCAGTGACGGACCGGCGTGTCCGTCCCGCTTTGCAAATGACCGATGCAGCCAATATTGGACGACAACATCATGTCTGGTTTGGCTGCATTTAGGTGACCCAGCTTACGATCGCGTAACTCGGTCGAAATCTCAGGTTGCAACACAGAATACGCACCGGCAGAGCCGCAACATAGATGCGTTTCTGTGAACGGTTGCAAGGGCAGTCCGAGTGCGGCGAGCAGCTGCTCACTCGCTGGACGCAAGCCTTGCCAGTGCTGCAGGGTGCATGGCGGATGAAAGACAGGTCTCTGCGGAAGTTTTGAGACATCAATGTGTTGAGCAAGCGCCTGCGCATGAGGTCCGACAACCTGTGCAATATCTCGCACAAAAGAAACAATTTTTTCAGCCTTGGGCAAATAAACAGGATCGTCCCTCAGATGATGCGCATACTCTACAACCATCGCGCCACAGCCCGAGGCGTTCATGACGATGGCCTCTATCTTGCCAGACTCGACATAAGGTAACCACGCATCAATGTTTTGACGCATCTGCGCACGCGCGCGTTCCTGATCGTCAAGATGAAAACTCAGTGCACCGCAACAGCCCGCCCCCGCCACGACTTGCGATCCAATCCCCAGACGGTTAAGCACACGAATTGTTGCAGCGTCAATCGAGGGCATCATCGTCGGTTGAACACAGCCCGATAACAAAAGAATCTGACGGGCAAGGCCAGCGGTCACGGGGCGATCACCAACGGGTCTCGGTGCAATCACCTTGCGTTGCAATGATTCTGGTAGCCAATCACGAAGTGATTGCCCCAGCTTATAAGCAGGTGCAAAGAATCGCGATGTCAGACCCTCACGCAATAGCGTACGTTGAAGTCGTTGACCTAAAGGTCGCTTCACTTTTTCTTCGACGATCTGACGTCCGATATCGACAAGATGGCCGTACTCGACTCCGGAGGGACACGTTGTTTCGCAATTACGGCAAGTCAGACAACGATCCAAATGCTGTTGCGTGGCCTGTGTGGGTTCTTTACCCTCCAGAACCTCTTTAATCAGATAGATACGTCCCCTCGGACTGTCCAACTCATCACCAAGCACCTGGTAGGTTGGACATGTCGCGGTACAGAAACCACAATGCACGCAACGACGCAAAATGTCGTCGGCTTCTTGTCCGAGCTTGGAGTCACGTGCCCACTGCGCCAAATTGGTCTGCATGATTGTCTCGTTATAGACCTGCGATCAAACGACCGGAATTGAAAACCGACTTAGGATCAAACTCTTCTTTCAGTCTTCGTACAATGGTGGCCGCACCTTGGCTCAATGGATGGAATACGCCCTCTGGTGGTAACGGATTGCCTTGAGCATGTCTGAACAGCGTCGCATGCCCACCAGAACGCTCAGCCAAACTGCGTAAGAACTGAGGATCCGCATCGGCAGCAATCCAGCGCTGACCTCCACCCCACTCGATCAATGTCGGTCCAGCATTCAACGATGGCGTACCAGGCGCACAAGCGATACGCCACAAAACGGATGTGGCAAAAAACGCGAGAGTCTGTTCTCTCAACGCAAGCCAATACTGAGTAGCCTCTTGCGAATCCATGATGTCCCCGCCAAGCACTTGCCTGGCAGACAAAAGCGCTGCGGCAGCACCCGCTAAACGGACTCGCAAACGCCCTGACCCACCGATTGACTCCCATGACGTTGCCGAAATAGGGAGGGGTTTGGCACGCCAACTCAGACATTTCTCCAAGGCAGAGGACTCATCCACATCCCACTCAAGCGTACAAACCTCGAAAGGTTTAGGCGCCACCTTAATGGAAACTTGTGTCAAAGCACCAAACATCCCCATGGCACCTGTCAGCAAACGTGAGACGTCATAGCCCGCCACGTTTTTCATGACCTCGCCACCAAACTTTAAGATGCGCCCTTGCGCATCCAACAAATGCGCCCCCAACACATAATCCTTGACCGGACCTGCCGCATAGCGACCTGGTCCAGCAAGACCTGCAGATACGCAACCACCAATCGTCGCACCCGCGCCAAAGGCAGGCGGATCAAAGGCCAACATCTGACCTGAAGCATCCAATGTGTCGACGATCTCTTGCAGGGGCGTCCCTGCTAAGGCTGTGATGACCAACTCAGAGGGATGGTAGTTGACGATCCCGCGCGCGCTTCGCATGTCCAAGATCACTGGAAGCTCCCCAGCGCGATCAAAAGAATTGCCATAAAAAGATTTAGTGCCACCGCCACGAATCTGAATAGGCTTAAAGCTCGCGCGCGCAGCCAACACTTGCTCGATCAACTGAGATATTTCGTAGTTTGTCATACGTCAAAATCTCGGCAAATCTGGAAAAGCAATCGCTCCGCCATGCACGTGCATCTTGCCGTACTCGGCGCAACGCGCCAATGTCGGGATCACCTTTTCAGGATTAAGCAAACAAGCCGGATCAAATGCGCGCTTGACGGCCATGAACATATCAAGCTCATCGCGACTGAACTGCACGCACATCTGATTGATCTTTTCCATGCCGACGCCATGCTCACCGGTAATGGTGCCCCCGACTTCGACGCAAAGCTCAAGAATCGCAGCCCCGAAGTCCTCGGCACGCCGTACTTCGTCTGCGATGTTTGAATCAAACAAAATCAGGGGATGAAGATTGCCGTCACCCGCATGAAACACATTGGCGCAACGCAATCCAAACTGCGTCTCCATGCCTTGAATCGACTTTAAAACATGGCCTAGTCGACGTCGTGGAATCGTGCCATCCATGCAGTAGTAATCGGGAGAAACGCGACCTGCGGCCGGAAAGGCATTTTTACGGCCTGCCCAAAACCTTAATCTCTCGGCTTCACTGGTTGAAACCTGAAGCCGTGTGGCCCCAGCGCGCTGAAACACCTGCTCCATGCGCTGCAACTCTTCGGCGACTTCTTCGACCGTGCCATCCGACTCGCATAACAAAATCGCTTCGGCATCCATGTCGTAGCCGGCTTTCACAAAAGGCTCCACCATCTGCGTCGCCTGTTTGTCCATCATCTCAAGCCCCGCGGGAATGATGCCTGCGCCGATAATCTTGCCAACAGCATCACTGGCCTTTTCTACGTCATCAAAACTTGCCATGATGACGCTTGCCAAAGCAGGCTTGGGCGTCAAACGCAAGGTGACCTCGGTCACCACACCCAACATACCCTCTGAGCCAACGAAAACAGACAATAAATCTGGACCGGGACTATCTGGCGCCAGCGAGCCGAGTTCGACAATCTCGCCCTCCATCGTCACCATGCGGACTTTGAGAACATTATGAATCGTCAAGCCATACTTCAGGCAATGTACGCCCCCAGAGTTTTCCGCGACGTTGCCTCCAATCGTGCATGCGATCTGGCTAGAGGGGTCAGGGGCATAATACAAACCATAAGGCGCGGCAGCCTCTGAGACAGCCAAATTTCGGACCCCTGGCTGGACCACAGCAAGCGCGGCCACTGCATCGATATGTTTAATCTGGTTGAATTTAGCGAGACCCAGCAAGACGCCTTGGGCATGCGGCATCGCGCCACCCGACAGTCCTGTGCCAGCGCCTCGCGCCACAACAGGTACATTTAGACGCTTACAGACTTTCAAGATATTTTGAACTTGCGCCTCGGTCTCAGGCAAGACCACAGCCATTGGCAGCGCTCGGAACAAAGACAAGCCATCACACTCGTATGGCCGAGTTTCCTCCTCGCGACTCAGCACACAATGCGGGGGAACCACAGCGCGCAGTGCAAGGACCACCTCTTCTTTGGGTGGCACCATTAATGGGGATAAGCCAGTATCGATGATCGCATTCATAGGACTCAACAATAGCGCGGAAGACAAGTTTGCGCAGGACAGGACTTACCCGATGTTTGCCTTAAATGCGGGGATCAATGACCTTTCCAGGATTGAGGATATTATTGGGATCGAAGGATTTTTTAAGCATTCGCATCAGATCAAGAGCGTCCTCACCGTGCTCACGCGCCATGAACTGCTTTTTATGTAAGCCAATACCATGCTCGCCCGTACAGGTTCCGTCCGCATCAATCGCCTGCGTCACCAGCTGATAATTCAAGCGCTCGGACTCCTGCCACTCGCTCTCGTTGTTGGGATCAAGCAACATCAGCACATGAAAATTACCGTCACCGACATGTCCCACAATCGTGCTGGGGAAGCTGACCTTTGACAAGGCCTCTGTGGCGGCATCAATACACTCGGCAAGTCTGGAAATAGGCACACAGACATCGGTGGTACTGGCCTTACAACCCGGACGTAACTGCAAACCTGCAAAATACGCATTGTGGCGCGCAGTCCAAAGTCGATTGCGATCCTCGGGACGCTCAGCCCATTCGAAGTCCATGCCGCCACAATCCTTGGCCAACTCTTGCACCGTCTGAGCCTGCTCTTTCACACTCGCGTCGCTGCCGTGAAACTCAAACAATAAAAGTGGTGTTTCGCGCAAGGTCAGTTTGCTGTAGAGATTGCTCGCGCGCACGGCATCCGCATTCATCAACTCGACACGTGCCACAGGGACTCCAAGCTGAATCGTCTGGATCACACATGCAACAGCCTCATGCACGCTAGGAAAATTACAGACCGCGGCGCTGACGGCCTCGGGCTGTGGATACAGTTTCACGGTGACTTCTGTGATAACACCGAGCGTACCCTCGCTGCCCACAAACAGGCGCGTCAAATCGTAGCCCGCCGATGATTTTCTGGCTCGACGCGCGGTCCGAATCACATTGCCTTGAGCCGTCACGACGGTCAGATTCACGACGTTTTCACGCATCGTGCCATAACGCACGGCATTCGTTCCCGAAGCACGCGTCGCCGACATGCCACCGAGCGAAGCATCGGCCCCCGGATCAATGGGGAAAAATAAACCTGTATCTCGAATCTGTTCGTTGAGCTGTTTGCGCGTCAAGCCTGCCTGCACGGTGACCGTTTGATCCTCCGCATGGAGCGCAACAATCTTATTCATCCTGGTCAGATCCAAGCTGATACCACCTTGTACCGCCAAAATATGGCCTTCTAGGGAAGAGCCAGAACCATAGGGAATCAGCGGCACACCATGTTTGTCACACAGTTTTACAACTGCAACCACCTCATCGGTACTTTCAGCGAACACAACTCCATCAGGCAACATCGACGGATACGGTGACTCATCGCGACCATGATGATCTCTGACAGCATTGGCCATAGAGAAACGATCACCAAACCGAGCTTTCAACTCGGTGATCATTTCCTCTGGAAGCGGACAGCGCAAAGATTGAATATCGTGAGGTGTGTTCATATCAAAAAAAGCCCTTTGGTTTGACTCTGTAGATTGGTTTAAACAACCGCTCTACTGCTCGTTTTTAAGCAAGGTGCGACGACGCTCACGCACAGATTCGGCCAGCGCCTCAAGAACCTTAACCGAGCTATCCCAGTCGATACAACCGTCCGTCACACTCTGTCCATACACAAGAGGCTGGCCTGCGATCAAGTCTTGGCGACCCGCCACGAGATGGCTCTCGATCATTAGACCCATCACTCGCGTCTCACCATGAGCAATCTGTGAACCTACATCTGCGCACACCGCAGGTTGATTTTCTGGTTTTTTAAGACTGTTCGCATGGCTGGCATCAATCATGACACGTTGCGCCAGTCCGGCTTTGGCCATTTCGTCGCAGGCAGCCTGCACACTCGCCGCGTCAAAGTTAGGTGCTTTGCCGCCCCTCAAAATGACATGACAGTCTTCATTACCGAGCGTCGACACGATGGCCGAGTGACCCGCTTTTGTGACAGACAAAAAATGATGCGGCTGCGAGGCTGCCTTCATGGCATCGACCGCGATGCGTACATTTCCATCTGTCCCGTTTTTAAAACCCACAGGACAAGACAAACCGGAAGCGAGCTCACGATGCACTTGACTCTCAGTCGTGCGTGCGCCAATCGCACCCCATGACACAAGATCAGCGATGTACTGAGGGGTAATCATGTCTAAAAACTCGCAACCCGCGGGCAAACCCATTGCATTGATCTCGAGCAACAAGCTTCGAGCTGTGCGTAGGCCTTTGTTGATGTTGAAACTGCCATCGAGCTCAGGGTCATTAATGAGTCCTTTCCAGCCGACTGTTGTGCGGGGTTTTTCAAAATACACACGCATCACAATTTCAAGCTCACCGCTTAAACGATCACGTTGGGCTTTGAGTTTTTTTGCATACTCGATGGCGGCTTTGGTATCGTGAATCGAACACGGTCCGATGACGACAACCAAACGATCATCCATGCCATGCAAAATACGATGTAACGACTGACGCGTCTCGAATACGAGGGAGGAGACTTCGGGCGTGCAGGGATTTTCACTCATTGCATGCGAAGGTGGAGCAAGCTCCTTGATCTCACGGATACGCAGGTCATCGGTATTGTGTGGCACAGCTGACTCCTAAAACATATAACTAATCAATTAATAATCAGAAAAAAAAAGATAAAACTCAGGCAGTACCGCCAACGGTCAAGCCTTCCATCTTGATGGTGGGCATCCCCACGCCTACAGGCACACTTTGGCCTTCTTTACCGCATGTCCCTACACCGCTATCAAGCTTCATATTGTTGCCGATCATGCTCACGCGATTCATCGACTCCGGGCCACTACCAATTAACGTGGCACCTTTGATAGGATAAGTGATTCGACCATTTTCAATCATATAGGCTTCGGATGCTGAAAAAACAAATTTGCCACTTGTGATGTCCACCTGGCCGCCGCCAAAGTTAGCCGCATAAATACCCTTTTTAACTGAGCGGATCATTTCCTCCGGCTCTTCTTGGCCGGACAACATAAAGGTATTGGTCATGCGTGGCATAGGCAAGTGCGCAAACGATTCGCGACGTCCATTGCCTGTTACACCCGTTTTCATCAGACGCGCATTCAAGGTGTCCTGAAGATAGCCGCGCAAGATACCGTCTTCGATCAATACATTGCGCTGCGTGGCGTTGCCTTCGTCATCGACGTTTAAAGACCCCCGTCGGCCTTCGATCGTGCCATCATCGACGACGGTCACCCCTTTGGAGGCAACGCGTTGGCCCACCTTGCCAGAAAAAACACTCGAACCTTTGCGGTTGAAGTCGCCTTCCAAACCATGGCCGACGGCCTCGTGCAGCAAGATACCGGGCCAACCGGCCGCAAGCACCACGGTCATCTCTCCAGCAGGAGCGGGACGCGCGTCTAGGTTGACCATCGCCTCGTGCACAGCCGAATCAACGTACTGGCGTAAAGTCTCGTCGGAAAAATACTCAAGTCCAGAACGACCGCCTCCACCCGCATTACCGGTTTCTCTGCGCCCCTGACGCTCTACCACGACAGAAAGCGACAAACGCACTAACGGACGAACATCCGCGGTCAAACGGCCATCGCTGCCCGCAATCATGACAACGTCATACTCCATACCAAGACTGGCCATCACCTGCTTGACATGAGGATCCTTGGCGCGAGCCATTTTCTCTAAGCGCTCGAGCAAACCCACTTTGTCCGGAGCCGTCATCGTTAGCAAGGGATCCACGGGTGGGTAAAGGCTCAAGCCGCGATCACTTTTAGCGCTGGGTACGCGTGCCTTGCCAGCGCCTTGGCGTGCAATGCTGCGCACAGCGTGAGCAGAAGACATCAGTGCATCAGTCGACAAGGTATCAGAATAAGCAAATGCCGTTTTTTCACCCGCCACAGCACGCACACCCACGCCTTGGCTAATCGAAAAACTACCTGTCTTGACGATGCCTTCTTCGAGGCTCCAACCTTCGCTGCGTGTATATTGAAAATACAAATCCGCGTAATCAACCTTGTGCGTAAAAATCTCGCCGAGCGCGCGGTTTAAATCAGACTCGCTCAACCCCCAAGGGTCCAGCAGCAGTGATTTGGCGGTGGAGAGTGAAGCAATGGCGGGATCAATCAGTTTCATTTATCAGCAAATAAAGTTCGATGCGAAAGTGCCGGCAGGGATTGTCGGACTTCTATTAAACGATCAGGCTCTATCGTACCGCTTACGATACCCTCTTGCTCGGGTAACACCTCTAGGATATCTCCCCAAGGGTCAATCAACATAGAATGCCCCCAAGTGCGACGTCCATTCTCGTGCTGCCCGCCTTGAGCTGGCGCTAAAACGTAACACTGGTTTTCGATGGCGCGGGCACGGAGCAAAATCTCCCAATGGGCTTTGCCCGTCGTATAAGTAAAAGCCGAAGGCACCACAATCAAGTCCACCTGTCCCATGGCTCGGTATAGCTCAGGAAATCTGAGGTCGTAGCAAATGGATAAGCCTACGGTAATGTCCGGCGTCTGCAGACGAGATACGGCACGCCCCGCCAAAATAGCCCGGGATTCATCGTAGCTCTCCGCCCCCCGAGCAAAACTAAATAAATGGATTTTGTCGTACCGTGCGATTTGTTCGCCCTTCGGGTTATAGACAAGCTGGGTATTAAATACCCGACCCGCATCGGGTGAGACCAGAGGCAGACTACCCGCCGACAAATAAATATGATGTTTTTTTGCCGTACTGGATAAAAAGTCTTGAATCGGCCCTGCCCCTTCAGTTTCAGCCACAGAAAGTTTATCGGTCTCTTTTCGACCCATTAAACAAAAATACTCCGGTAAAACAACGAACTGCGCTCCTTGCTCAGCCGCTTTTGCAATCCAACGTCCAGCGATCTCGATATTGCGATCGACGCTAGCGGCCGACACCATTTGAATCGCAGCGACCTTGAAAGGGGCACTTAGACAGAAGGCAGACGAATGAATTAAAGGCGTATTCAATGACATATTAAATTCCAAATTTGTAATTAAAAAATTAAATCAAATTAAATTTAACTTAATTAATCCATTGCTTAAATTCATCTCAGATCTGACGATTAACTTCCAAAGAACTTTGCAAAATTACCAATCACGTAATGTTTTATATTTGCATTGACCTTTATAGTATTCCCCACATTTTCAATAAGGCGTATAGTATGTAAAATATTTACGTGCTTTAAATAAAATAATTATCAGAATTTTATAAATTTCTTTAAAAGGCAGGGATATGACAGATCAAAATTACGCCAGTCAACAAGCAAAAATTTATAAAGAAATTGAACGCCTGCGCAAACAGTCCGAACTCTTGCAGAGCAAACAGCGCAAACCGGCTATTACAAGCATTGTGCGCTCCATGAAAGAGTATGGCATCACTCCCGATGAAATCGCAGCTGCTTTTGGTAAAACAGGGACTAAAACCAAGAAAATAGTGGCTAAAAAGGCTGCAAAGGCCTCCGGCACCAAAAAGCCAGTGGCCCCCAAATACCGCCATCCTGCCACCTCAGCAACTTGGACAGGTCGCGGCAAAGCCCCACTTTGGATCGTCGAAGCCGAAAAAAATGGTCAGCCACGTCAGCAGTTTTTGATCTAACCAATATTCTCTGCTTGACTAAAGAACGTATTAAATAAAAATGGCCGATTGATCTCGGCCATTTTTAAAATCAGAACAGTTACCAAATAAATGCTAAACAATAATTAGCCATTAAGCATTAGTCAATCGTCGCTCCAGAGGCACGTACCGCTTTACCCCACTGTTCTAAATCATTATTAATAATTTTTTGAAACTCTGGCAACGTTGTGACTAAGGTTTCAGCCCCACGTTTACGTAATTGCTCAACCACTTTCGGATCAGCCAACACCTTATTAAGTTCAGCGTGTATCTTTTCACGCAAGGCGAGTGGCGTTGAGCTGTTTACAAAAAACGCAAACCAAGAGTCCAGCGCCAACGCAGGATAGCCAGCTTCGCCAAACGTGGGTAAATCAGGCAATGCCGCGGATCGACGGGATGCAGAGGCCGCCAAAGGGCGCACCGCACCGCTCTTGATCTGTCCCATCACAGAGGGGGCGCTCGCATACACGCCTTGCACTTGACCGCCAATCACGTCCGTCAGCGCTGGCGCCACGCCTTTATAAGGCACATGGGTCGTTTTAATATCCGCGGCTAAACCGAGCATTTCATTCAGTAAATGGTTTACAGAGCCATTGCCCGAGGAGGCGATATTAATTTTGCCAGGGTTGGCCTTCGCATAAGCGACATATTCAGCGATATTTTTCACTGGTAGCGCAGGATTCACAACTAAAACGAAAGGCAGCGTCGCGAGCGACCCAATCGGTGCTAAATCCTTCACCATATCAAAAGACATCTTTTTGTATAAAGAAGGATTAATAGCGTGAGTACCTGAGTAGCTCATTAACCATGTCGTTCCGTCTGCAGGGGACTTGGCAACCGCTTCACTGCCAATATTGCCACCCGCACCAGGACGATTTTCTACAACAACCGAAATGTTCCAACGCTGACTCAGCTCTGCCGCCATCAAGCGAGAAATCGCATCCGAAGCCCCTCCAGCCGCCTGAGGCACAACGATCTTGATAGACTTGCCCGCTAATTCCGAAGGGATTTGAGCCGAAGCATTTAAAGATAAAGAGGTAGAAATCAGACCAACGATGGCCACCATTAATGTTGCAATATTGCGTAATGTTATTTTCATTATTTTCTCACTTGATGATGATAATCATTTAAAAACTGACCCGTTTATAAAATCTCGTTTATTTAGGTTTGTCGCCTTTCAGCGTGATGCGATGCAACAAACGCTTATGTCCGTGATAATCATTAATGGGATTATGCAAAACACAGCGGTTATCCCATAAGGCGATCGAGCCGACTTGCCAAGCAAAACGACACGTAAATTCAGGCCTGACCTGATGCGCAAATAAATATTTCAGTAAAGGCTCGCTTTCCTCTTCGGTCCAACCCACAAAACGAGTGGTATGCCCTGGATTAATGTAGAGCGCCCGACGGCCTGTTTCAGGATGCACACGCACGACAGGATGCTCGGCACTCAAGTCTTCCCGTTCAGAGGCTTTGGCCGAGTCGGCCAAACGATCTTCGCGCGTTTTCGTCACGGCGGCTTTCGCGGAGGAATTGACTGCGTACATGCCTGTCAGGGTTTCTTGCAAAGCTGGGGAAAGAGACTCAAAGGCGGCGTAATTACTCGAAAATAATGTATCTCCACCGTATGGCGGAATCTCACGCGCAATCAGCATCGTCGCCATGGGAGGCTCTTTTAAATACGTTGTATCCGTATGCCAGACACCCCCAAAGTTGTGCTTTTCGTGGGGTAGTTTTAAAACTGGAATAATCATTGGAAAATCGGGCAACCCCTTCACAAAGGGGTATTCCACAACTTCGCCAAAGCGCATCGCGAACTTCTGAAAGGTCGACAGCTCTAGCTGCTGATTACGAAAGAAGATCACGCCATACTTGAGCCAAATTTCACGAATCTGAGCGATTTGACTATCGCTGAGTCCATCCTGCAAATCAATACCATGGATTTCTGCGCCTACGGAACCTGAAAGTGGCCGGACTTCTAGTGTTGAGTTCATAGCGTTGTCATGGTGAGAAATAAACGAATCCTAATCATAGGACAGATTTGGGGTTCAACAGAAGTGATTTCACCAGTTTTAGGCGGCTGACTTATACAATGAAGCAGAATCTTTTTGGATAAATGCATGCGCACAGAAATCGGTACAACCAGTCGACGCGAGGACTACCGCCCCTTCGCTTTTCGAATACCCAGCATCAAGCTCGAGTTTGAACTAGAGGCTGAACTCACATGGGTTCGGACTCAGCTGAGCGTGACGCGTCGTCATGATTTGCCCAGAGTCTCAAACCTCGTCTTGGACGGGGAGGATCTCGCGCTGATTTCTGTTCATATCAATGGCCATTTGCTCACCGGTTCACAGTATTTAATATCAGAAACCACACTGACACTCATGGATGTCCCTGATGAGGCTGACATTGTTATTGTCAGCACGTGTCAGCCCGCTCAAAATACCAGCCTCTCCGGTCTGTACGTTTCTGGGAAAAGTCTGTTTACACAATGCGAAGCCCAAGGTTTTAGAAAAATCACCTGGTTTGCTGACCGACCAGACATCATGTCTGTCTATCACGTGACTTTGCGCGCCGACCGGACCCAATACCCGCTCCTTTTATCGAACGGCAATCTGACTGGGAAAAGAGACCTCGAAGACCATCGCCACGAAGTTCAATGGCATGATCCGTTTGCAAAGCCCAGCTATTTGTTTGCCTTAGTCGCCGGAGACTTTGCCTGTCGAGAGCACCAAAGCATGACGGCAAGCGGTCGTAGTGTTTTATTACAGGTTTACAGCGATCCCGGTTCAGAAAGCCAAACGGAATGGGCCATGGAGTCCTTAGAGCGTTCGCTTCGTTGGGATGAGCAACGCTTCGGACTCGAACTAGATCTTGATCGTTTCATGATCGTGGCCGCGCGTGACTTCAACATGGGCGCCATGGAAAACAAGGGCCTGAACATTTTCAATGCCGCCTACGTGCTTGCGGATCCCAACACCGCTACCGATGCTAATTATCAAGCGATTGAGGCTGTCATCGGACACGAGTACTTTCACAACTGGACGGGCAACCGTGTCACGTGCCGTGACTGGTTTGAACTAAGCCTCAAAGAAGGCCTCACCGTATTTAGAGACCAAGAATTTACCGCCGACATGATGGCGCAAGGCCTTGATCAAACCGGGGCGGCGAGTGCGCGTGCCATCAAACGCATCGATGATGTCAACACCTTGCGTGCGGCGCAGTTTCCCGAGGATAGCGGACCGATGGCTCACCCGATCCGCCCCGAAAGTTACCAAGAAATCGGCAACTTTTACACGGCCACCGTTTACGAAAAAGGCGCAGAAGTCATCCGCATGATGCACACACTCTTGGGCGAACGTGTGTTTCGCTCTGGGATGGATGAGTATTTCAGACGACATGATGGTCAGGCGGTCACCTGCGATGATTTTGTTGAAGCCATGGACTGGGCCCTACAGCGCGCAAACCCCGGTAGAAATCTCGAACAATTCAAACGTTGGTACAGCCAGGCTGGGACACCTCGGGTCACCGCGTCGCTAGTCTACGACGATCAAGCGCAGCGTTGCTCGCTCACGCTCACGCAGCAGTGCCCGCCTGTCGGTGTTGAAAAACAAGCAAACGCGCCGAAACTCCCTTTTCATATTCCTATCATCATCGGACTGCTTGACGCCGAGGGCGCTCCCTTTTTGCTAGGCAAGGACCCGCAAACAGGAACGCCTCTGAATGAACTGATGCTCGAACTCACCCAAGAAACACAAACCTGGGTCTTCGAACATCTCGCAAGCAAACCAACGCCCTCATTACTGCGACATTTCTCTGCCCCCGTCAATCTCATCTACCCCTACTCCAGCCAAGAGCTCGCCCTGCTCTCGTCGCACGACCAGGATGCCTTCGCGCGCTGGGAATCCGGCCAAGAGCTCGCGAACAGACAGATTCTCAGCATGGCAGCGGACTGGAGGCAAACCGGTCAAACGAGCGATCCCGATCCCGTGATGCTCAAAGCATGGGGCGCCATGTTGCAAAACAAAGCGCTCGATGCGGGATACTTGGCGCGCGCCTTGAGTCTCCCAATGGAAAAAACTGTACTCGAGCGCATGGACGAGATGGATCCAGTTGCAGTTTCTCAGGCGCGTTCGTCACTCAAGCGAATGCTGGGCCAGTACTTTCGCGCTGAGCTCATCGAAGCCTATCATTCAAACGCAACACCTGGCCGCTACTCGCCAGCTCCTGTTGCGTCCGGCAGGCGGGCACTAAAAAACCTCGCCCTGTCTTATCTCGTTTCTGCGCAAGACGGCGAGGCCATTGATTTCGCGTTTCAACAATTCAACCACGCCACCAATATGACCGATAGGATGGCTGCCTTGGGTGCTCTCGTGCACGAAACGCATGAAGCACGAACGAGCGACGCGCTCTCTGCTTTTTATGAAAACTGGCAGCATGACCCTCTTGTCATCGACAAGTGGTTTGCGGTGCAAGCCTCCTCTCCACAGGCAACGATCGAGGACATGCTTGGCCTCATGGCCCATCCTGCCTTTACGCTGCGCAATCCCAACCGCGCGCGCTCAGTCATTTTTCAATTTTGTGTCGCGAATCTACGCGGACTTCACGCAGCGGACGGCAGTGGCTACCGGTATTGGGCAGACCAAGTGCTTACACTCGATGCACTCAACCCTGAAATCGCCGCACGACTCGCACGCGCTTTTGATCATTGGGCCAGATTTATCCCAGCCGTACGTGACTCAATGCAACGAGAACTCAAGCGCGTCGCTGCTCAACCCAATCTTTCACGCAACACATTAGAAATCATCTCCAAGGCGCTTGCACTTTGAGCGCTCTGAGTTTACTGACTGAAGCAACCTAGCCTACACTAACTCCTTCACACTTTGACATCACATCATGAAACGCAAAACTCTCACTCAGTACCTCGTTGAACAACAGCGTGCTGAGCACGCCCTGAGCTCAGAAGTCCGCTTGTTGATTGAAATCGTCTCCAGAGCCTGTAAAACCATCAGCCATGCCGTCAGCAAAGGTGCCCTAGGCGGTGTGCTGGGTAGCCTAGAGAGTGAAAATGTCCAGGGTGAAGTTCAAAAAAAGCTCGATGTGATCTCCAATGAGGTTCTACTCGAGGCCAATGAGTGGGGCGGACACCTTGCTGCAATGGCCTCTGAGGAAATGGAAACAATCCATCTGATTCCCAATCGCTACCCCAAAGGCGAATTTCTGTTGCTCTTTGATCCTTTGGATGGCTCCTCAAACATCGATGTGAACGTGTCGATCGGCACTATTTTCTCAGTGCTTCGGGCACCGGCGAATGCCTCCGGTCGCGAAATCACCGAAGAGGATTTTCTCCAGCCAGGTAGCACTCAAGTCGTCGCCGGTTATGCCATCTATGGCCCACAGACCATGCTGGTGCTGACCATTGGACAAGGCGTTGTCGGCTTTACCCTTGACCGTGAAATGGGCTCGTGGATTCTGACCCACGAAAACATGACAATTCCAGCCGACACTAAAGAGTTTTCGATCAATATGTCTAATATGCGCCACTGGGCCCCTCCAGTGCGCCGTTACATTGATGAGTGCCTCGCCGGTAAAGCGGGTATCCGTGGCAAAGACTTTAATATGCGCTGGATCGCTGCGATGGTGGCCGATGTGCATCGCCTGATTACCCGTGGCGGTATCTTTATGTACCCTTGGGATGCGCGTGAACCCGGCAAACCAGGCAAATTGCGCCTGATGTACGAGGCCAACCCAATGAGTATGTTGGTCGAACAAGCTGGAGGCGCCTCAACGGACGGCAACCAGCGCATTCTCGACATTCAGCCTACTAGCCTGCACCAACGCGTTGGCGTGGTGCTAGGATCAAAAAATGAAGTTGAACTCGTGACGCGTTACCATCACGAGGCCAACAAGTAACAACCCCGTGCTTATTTCAGGGTAAAGATCGTCGCGCCTGTTGTTTTGCGGGCAGCCAAGGCTGTTTGAGCCTCGCCAGCCTGCTCCAGCGGGTAACGCTGGTCGATACGAATTTTGATCTTCTTGGCCAACACCATTTCAAAAAGCTCATCCGCTGCGGCTTGCATTTTTTCTGGTGTATTGACGTGAATGGCCAGCGTTGGGCGAGTCACATACAAAGAGCCCTTGGCAGCCAAAACTCCCAACGCCACGCCTTCGACTGGGCCTGAAGCGTTGCCGTAGCTGACCATCAGACCACGAGGCTGTAAGCAGTCCAGCGAAGTCATCCAAGTGTCCTTGCCCACGCCGTCATACACCACGGGCACTTTCTTGCCGCCGGTCAACTCAAGCACACGCTCAGCAACATTTTCCTTTGAATAATCAATGACTTCCCAGGCGCCATGGGCTTTGGCAAGGGCTGCTTTTTCAGGACTGGAAGCCGTACCAATGACCTTCACCCCAAGAGCTTTAGCCCACTGACACGCGATCAGTCCGACACCACCAGCGGCGGCGTGAAACAAAATGGTTTCGCCTTCTTTGATCCGGTATGTCTGGCGCAATAGATATTGAACAGTTAGGCCTTTGAGCATCATCGCGGCGGCTTCTTCGAAGCTAATGCCTTCAGGCAACTTGACAACCTGAGCGGCAGGCACGTTGCGTGCTTGTGCGTATGCGCCAATCGGGCTCTGACCGTAGGCAACTCGGTCGCCTTCTTTGAAGCGCGTCACAGCCTTGCCGACCGCGGTCACAATTCCTGCACCCTCGAAACCCAAACCGTGGGGTAGCGGGCTCTTATAAAGGCCGTCACGGAAATAGATGTCGATGAAGTTCAAGCCAGCGGCATGCTGTTGAATCGTGATTTCGTTGTCACCCGGAGCTGGGACCTCTACTTGAACAAGCTGCAAGACCTCAGGTCCACCGTTTTTTTCAATACGAATAGCTTTAACTAGATTGCTCATACATGCTCCAGGCAAAAAATAAGGAAATGCAAGAAATTAAGGATTTCACAACGCATGAGTTTATATCGTGCACAAGGTAAAATGCGGTTTTACCCAGATAAATTGCAGGAAAACTATGGCCGGACACAGCAAATGGGCCAATATCCAGCACCGCAAAGGTCGCCAGGATGCCAAGCGCGGAAAACTTTGGACCAAAATTATTCGTGAAGTCACCGTTGCCGCCCGTGCGGGCGGTGCCGACCCCGATGCCAACCCTAGGTTGCGCATGGCTTGGGACAAGGCTACCGCGGCCAATATGCCCAAAGACAACATTCAGCGCGCTATCACGCGGGGTGCCGGTGGGGCCGATGGCGCCAACTACGACGAGATTCGTTACGAAGGTTATGGCGTGGGCGGTGCCGCAGTCGTGGTGGACTGCATGACGGATAACCGCACCAGAACCGTCGCCGACGTGCGTCATGCGCTTTCCAAAAATGGAGGCAACCTCGGCCAGGAGGGTTCGGTCGCCTTTATGTTCACGCACTGTGGGCAGTTTATCTTTGCACCAGGCACTTCCGAAGACGTCGTCATGGAAGCCGCTCTTGATGCGGGTGCAGACGATGTCGTGACCGACGAAGAAGGCGTGATCGAAGTCACCTGTGCCACGACAGCCTTTGCCTCGGTGCGCGATGCCTTACAAGCTAAAGGCCTGGTGCCCGAGATGGCTGATATCGTGATGAAACCCAACAACGAAGTCGAGCTCACGGGCGATGACGCCCTCAAAATGCAAAAACTACTCGACGCTCTGGAGTCACTCGATGATGTCCAAGAGGTCTACACCAACGCCGTGATGGATGAGCAGGACTAAATTCGAATGAAACTACTTGTTATTGGCTCGGGTGGCCGTGAGCACGCATTGGCCTGGCGTTTATTACAGTCCAAACGTGTCGAGCATGTCTATGTTGCCCCTGGCAACGGCGGTACGGCGTTGATGAAAGGCGCCTCCAATGTCGCCTTGTCCGACCCTCTGGCGTTAGCTGATTTTGTGCGTGCGCAATATATCGCTTTGACGGTGGTGGGGCCCGAAGCACCTTTGGCACAAGGCGTTGTTGATACGTTTCGCGCTCAAGGGCTCAAGATTTTCGGGCCCACGCGCGCCGCCGCGCAACTCGAAAGCTCCAAGGACTTTGCCAAAGCCTTCATGGTGCGTCACCGCATTCCAACCGCCGTCTACCAAACCTTTACTGACCCTGCTGCCGCCCACGGTTACATAGACGCTCAGGGCGCACCTATCGTTATTAAAGCCGATGGTTTAGCCGCGGGCAAAGGAGTAGTCGTCGCGACAACTCTGGACGAAGCACACGCAGCGGTCGACGCAATGCTGGGGGACGGCTCTCTCGGTGCCGCAGGTGCGCGCGTCGTGATTGAGGAGTGCCTGCTCGGCGAAGAAGCCAGCTTTATCGTTTTATGCGATGGCAAAAATATTTTCCCGCTCGCGACCAGCCAAGATCACAAACGCCTCAAAGATGCCGACCAAGGGCCCAACACGGGCGGCATGGGCGCCTACTCCCCCGCTCCGGTTGTGACTCCCATCATTTTTGATCGCGTCATGAAAGAGGTGATCCAACCGACCATCGCAGGCATGGCCGCAGACGGCATTCCCTTTACGGGATTTTTATATGCAGGCTTGATGATCGGCGAGGGCAATGCAGCGAGCTGTCCAATTAAAGTACTTGAATTCAATTGCAGAATGGGTGATCCGGAAACGCAACCCATCATGATGCGCATCCGCAGCGATCTCTTGTCAGTCTTTGAGCATGGCGTCAATGGCACGCTCGATCAGGCAACAATCGACTGGGATCCTAGAACGGCTCTCGGTGTTGTGATGGCAAGCGACAACTACCCTGGCACACCGCGTCTCGGCGACACTATCACAGGCATTCCACCCGAAACCTCTGAGTGCGTGGTGTTTCATGCAGGCACGACGCTCAACAATGATCTGCTCCAGACAAGTGGCGGTCGCGTGCTGTGTGTCACTGCTCTCGATGATACGGTGCGCACCACACAAAAAAGGGCCTACAACGCGGTCCATCAGATCCAGTTCCATGGGGCGCAATACAGAAACGATATTGGCTGGCGAGCTCTGGAGCCCTGACACATGATTCATAATGCCTTGGAGCCAAACATCGATTCAATCGTAGATTTGCCAGCCGTTCGCCACTATCTACTGGGTCTGCAGCAATCCATCGTGACCGCTCTTGAAAAAGCGGGCGACGAGTCATTTCAACGCGATGAGTGGACGCGCGCTGAAGGAGGCGGGGGCATCTCACGTCTCATTGAAGGCGGATCGCTGTTTGAGCGTGCCGGCGTGTTGTTTAGTCATGTCAAAGGGATGACCCTGCCACCTTCTGCTACGCTCCATCGCCCCGAAGTCGCGGGTCGACCCTGGGAAGCGATGGGTGTATCGATGGTGTTACATCCGCGCAACCCCTACATTCCAACCACACACATGAACGTGCGCATGTTTGTAGCAAAAGGGGCAGAGGGTTCGAATCAGCAAGATATCTTTTGGTTTGGTGGTGGCATGGACTTGACGCCCTACTATCCCTTTGAAGAGGATGCCGAACATTTCCATCGCGTGAATCGTGATGCGCTCGCTCCACACAGCGACACTGCCTATGCTGAATATAAAAAATGGTGTGATGAGTATTTCTATTTGAAACACCGAAACGAAACACGCGGCGTGGGTGGTATTTTTTTTGATGATCTTAGCGCCAAAGGCTTCGATGCATCTTTCGCCCTGGTTCGCTCTGTCGGTGATGCGTTTTTATCGGCTTATATGCCGATCGTAGAAAAGCGTCGTGACCTTGGGTATGGAGAACGCGAAAGGGATTTTCAAGCATATCGCAGAGGGCGCTACGTAGAGTTCAATCTCGTTTTTGACCGAGGCACACTCTTTGGATTGCAATCTGGAGGTCGCACCGAATCGATTTTGCTATCTATGCCCCCCATGGCAGCCTGGCGTTACAACTGGCAGCCTCAGCCAGGAACACCCGAAGCGCGACTCGCCGACTTTCTCAAACCAAGGCAGTGGGTCTAATGCGTATCGGACTTCTTGGCGGAAGCTTCGACCCGGTACACAAAGCACATCTATCGTTAGCTCACGCCGCCCTCGTCTCGCTCAAGCTAGACCAAGTACAACTGATCCCCGCAGGCCAACCCTGGCAAAGAGCGCCCCTTGGTGCAAGTCCTGAGCATCGGCTTGAGATGCTCAAGCTCGCCACACGCGATATCAACGCCTTTGAAGTCAACCCTATTGAAATACACAGAATCGGCCCAACCTATACAATTGAAACATTACAAGCACTTGACCCTGCACATGAATATTTCTGGATTTTGGGTGCTGACCAATTAACAAATTTTTGCACTTGGCACCGATGGACGGACATTGTTGAGCGCGTGCATCTCGCGGTGGCTCAACGGCCTGGGTCAACACTCGTTACGCCAGATGCGCTGAAGCAATGGCTCAGCACACATCAACGCAAGCTTTTAGATATTCCCTTTCCACCGCTGGATGTTTCAGCCACAGCAATCCGTCAGCGGATTGCACTAAAGCAGTCCGCACAGGACCTCCTACCTGAGGTTGTTGAGCAATACATTCTCGAGCATGGACTCTACCGTCCGCTCAAAGCCTAATAGGATTATTTATGGACATCACTAAACTACAACGTACTGTTGTCGACGCCCTTGAGGATGTCAAAGCGCAAGATATTCGTGTGTTTAGCACAACGCATATGACGAGTCTTTTTGATCGCGTCATCATTGCTTCGGCAACATCCAATCGACAAACACGCGCCTTGGCTTCAAGCGTCGCGGAAAAAGTCAAAGCTATCGGCGGAGAAGTCATCGCGACCGAAGGCGAAGAAACAGGCGAATGGGTACTCGTGGATGTGGGCGACATCATCGTTCACATTATGCAGCCTGCAATTCGCGCCTACTACAATCTCGAAGAAGTATGGGGCGAAAAACCAGTCAGAATGAAACTGGCACCCGAATCCACTCGCCCAGCCATCGCATCAAGCGATGTCGCCTTTGACCCTATGATCACAACAGACGAACCAACTGGACGTCGTGCCGCAAGCCGCGCCTCTTCTCGGCCCACACGCTCTAACCGCTAAACGCCAAACAAGGCCTATCGCAAAGTCACACTCAGTCTAAATATGAAAATTCTCATCCTCGCCGTGGGTCACCGTATGCCAGAATGGGTGAACGCAGCGTGGGATGAGTACGCTAAACGCATGCCCGCAGACTGGACGGTGACGCTTAAAGAAATAAAGCCCGAATCCAGAACCAGCGGCAAAACGCCACAGCAAATGATGGCAGCAGAAGGCAAGCGTATTGAGGCCGCTATTCCAGAGCACACTTTACGCGTGGCTCTCGATGAACATGGTAAAGATCTGACGACTCAAGCCTTTGCGACAAAACTCCAAACCTGGCATCATAACCATCAACACATCACCATCATTATTGGTGGGCCTGACGGCTTGGACTCTGTTCTCAAGGCATCATGCGACGGTTTGCTTAGATTGTCGTCCATGACCATGCCACACCCCATGGTACGTGTCGTCTTAATCGAACAGATCTATCGTGCTTGGTCGATTCTAAATAATCATCCCTACCATCGAGTCTGATTTCAATGAAGTCAACGCTATATTTAGCCTCAGCAAGCCCACGTCGTCATGCGCTTTTGAACCAAATCGGTATCAAACACGAAGTGCTCGATGTGCCCTCACCGCCTGGCGAGGATGAGCCAAAAATGGCGACAGAAACTCCACTGGCGTATGTGCAGCGGACTGCCTTAGATAAAGCGATACGTGCCCAACACTGGTTCGCTCAAAATAATCTAACGAGCTTTAGTGCAAAAGACCATGTTTCGATACTGACAGCAGACACCACGGTTGCGCTTGGCACACTTGTACTTGGAAAGCCCAATGATGATCAAGAGGCAGCAAAAATACTGCGCCTACTTTCAGGCCAAACACATACCGTTTTGACTGCTCTCGTCTTATCCCGAGCAACTCCACACACAATGCCAGATGACCCGTCATCAATCCGTCCTGCAGCAATCAATTGGGAGTACTCAACAGCACTCTCAGTCACCCAAGTCAGCTTCGGCGACCTCACAGACGATATGATCAATGCGTACATTGCGACAAAAGAACCTTTTGGAAAGGCTGGTGCTTATGGAATTCAAGGTTATGCGGCGAAATTCATTCAGCGAATAGAAGGCAGCTATACAGGTGTGATGGGATTACCACTCTACGAAACAAGTGCGCTGATCCAAGAAATAAGTTAATTAAAATAATAAAAAAGGGCTCAAAGAATCCATCGCCCAAAGACAAAACCCCTCAGGCAAGGCCTGAGGGGTTTTGAGGGTAAGAGCTTGACGATGACCTACTTTCACAGACGTACGTCCACTATCATCGGCGCTAAGGTGTTTCACGGTCC
>JBILJA010000115.1:0-7369 GCA_044368775.1 Burkholderiaceae bacterium | reverse complement strand
ATCACCCTGACCGATGTCGGACTGTTCTCTGATGGCACCGCCGTTAAACAAGTCGGTGTTGAAACCTTTAGGCTGACTCGCGAACTGGTAGACGACTACGTCCTGGTCGATACGGACGCTATCTGCGCTGCAATCAAAGACGTCTTTCAAGATACGCGCAGCGTCTTGGAGCCCGCGGGTGCGCTCGCCCTCGCAGGCGCCAAACAATATGCCGCCGAGCACAAACTCAAGGGCAAAACGCTTGTCGCGATTGCCTGCGGGGCCAACATGAATTTCGACCGTTTGCGCTTTGTCGCCGAACGTGCGGAGGTAGGTGAGGCGCGCGAAGCCATTTTTGCTGTGACACTCCCTGAGCAGAGAGGTAGCTTCAGAGCTTTTTGCGAGCTTGTCGGCAATCGCAATGTCACCGAGTTCAATTACCGCATTTCAGATGCAACCTCGGCCTATGTCTTTGTCGGCATCCAAGTATCTTCTTTGGGCGAGCCCAACAAAATCGCGAATAACTTCCGCAAGCACGGCTTTGATACGCTGGACCTGACCCACGATGAAATGGCAAAGACCCATTTACGGCACATGGTGGGGGGGCGCTCAAGCCTTGCAGGCAATGAGTTGCTCTATCGTTTCGAATTTCCAGAGCGGCCCGGTGCCTTGATGCGTTTTTTGAATTCCATGAAACCCGACTGGAACATCAGTCTGTTCCATTACCGCAATCAGGGCGCCGACTACGGTCAGATCCTGATTGGCATTCAAGTCCCCCCAGGCAGCAAAAAAGCCTTTAAAGCCTTCCTCGAAGAGGTTGGCTACCCGCACTGGAACGAGTCCGACAACCCAGCCTATCGATTATTCTTGTAGGGCTCGCTCGAGCACCGCAACTCAGCACGACTGCAGCTCAGTCACCGCTAAACTGGCAAACACTAAAAAAAGGTGTGTCGGTTTTAGCGATTTTGCTGGAGCCGCCAAGATCGGGGAGATCTACGATCGCTGCGGCCTCGACGACGTTGCCGCCAAGCAACTGCAATAGCTTGATGGCGGCAAGCATGGTGCCACCCGTGGCGACCAAGTCATCCACCAGTAAAACCCGCTGTCCTGGCTTGACTGCGTCTTGGTGTACCTCGACCGTCGCGTCGGCGTACTCAAGGCTATAGGACTGCGCCACGGTTTTGTGCGGTAGCTTTCCCTGTTTGCGGACCGGAACAAAACCGACGCCCAAGGCATAGGCCAACGCGCTACCAAAAATAAACCCCCGGGCATCGATGCCAACCACCACGTCGATGCGTTGACGCATGTGGCGATAGACAAAAATATCGATCAGCGCACGAAACGCTCTTGGGTCTTGCAGCAACGGAGTGATGTCACGGAACATCACGCCCGGTTTGGGCCAGTCTGGAATCGTCCGGATCAAACCTCGTACGACTTCCATCGAGTCCTGATAGGGGGCAATGATGGGCATGATCATTAGGTAGCGCTCCGCATGGGGTAAGCCGTAATTAGAAGAACTAGTTTAAGCGGCTTTCACACGAATGGCGCCAGAAACACGTAGAGCCTTGGCGCGCGCCTGATCCACAGTCGCGTCAGTGGCCAATGCGACCCCCATGCGCCTCTTGACGAACGACTCTGGCTTGCCGAACAAACGCAGATCGGTCCCCGGCTCGGACAACGCTTCGGCAACCCCTTCGTAACGAATCGCTTTAGCTTCGATCCCACCATAAATCACACTACTCGCAGCAGGACCTCGCAAGGCGGTGTCGACAGGCAAGCCTAACAAGGCGCGGGCATGCAGTTCAAACTCGCTCTGACCTTGCGATACCAAGGTCACTAAACCGGTATCGTGAGGGCGCGGGCTCACCTCGGAGAACCAAACCTCGTCACCCGAGACGAACAACTCCACCCCGAACAAGCCTTGCCCGCCCAAATTGTCCGTCACCTTGCGGGCGATTTGTTGCGCCCGCTCAAGCGCCCGAGGCGACATCGGTTGCGGTTGCCAGCTTTCTACATAATCACCGCCGACTTGCAGATGGCCGATCGGTTCGCAAAAATGGGTCTCGACCTGTCCGTTCGAACCTCGAGCGCGAACGGTCAGCAGCGTAATTTCATATTCAAAATCGATAAAACCCTCGACAATAATGCGGCTGCCCTCGACCCGGGCCCCTTCTTTGGCGATACTCCAGGCCGATGCGATATCCTCTGGGCCGTGCAAGACGGACTGCCCCTTGCCAGAAGAAGACATGACAGGCTTAACCAAACAGGGAAAACCGACTTCGGTGGTTGCCTGCGCCAAAGACGCTAAGGAATCCGCAAAGCGATAGGGCGAAGTCGGTAATCCGAGCGTTTCCGCAGCGAGTCGACGAATACCTTCGCGGTTCATGGTGAGTTGCGCCGCTCGGGCTGTGGGCGTGACGCGCACCATACCGACCGCCTCGAGCTCGACCAACAAGTCCGTGGCAATCGCCTCGATTTCGGGCACGATCAAGTGGGGCTGCTCTTTTTCAATCACCGCACGCAAGGCGACTTTATCTGTCATCGCCACCACGTAGGCCCTATGCGCGACCTGTTGTCCAGGAGCATCAGCATAGCGGTCGACCGCGATAACCTCGACCCCTAGACGTTGGAGGGCCAAAATGACCTCTTTACCCAGCTCGCCGGCCCCCAACAACATCACCCTGAGCGCCGCACCCGTCAAAGGGGTACCAAAAACAGCAGCATAAGGCGCGAGAGCCGACGCAGGAGACCCGGCAGTTGCGGCAGATGAAATATTCATGGGCGTTGTCATGGAAAATCCAGGGGAGGAAACACAGAGGCGCCAGATTGCCACAGCGCGTAACCCGACGCAACCACACCCAAAATCCGCATGTCAGACCTGAAACGATTAAACTTGGGATATGTCCTCTAAGCATTCACCTAAAACCACGCCGCGCCATCCGCGCGACGACCCGACCGACGTTGGCAGCCGTCACGCAGCAGCGCTGGCATCGGCCGAACGCACCCTCACGCTCGAGGCTCAGGCCATTCTTGAGCTTCAAAGCCGCCTCGACGCGAGCTTTGCAGAGGCCGTCGCACTGATCCTGGGCTGCTCCGGACGCGTGGTTGTGTGCGGGCTGGGCAAAACAGGTCATATCGCCCGCAAAATCGCAGCGACCTTCGCATCCACTGGGACACCGTCTTTTTTCTTGCACGCTGCCGAGGCCATCCATGGCGACATCGGCATGTTGGGCGGACAAGACCTCCTCATCGCTCTGTCTTATTCAGGTAACGGTCAAGAATTACTCACCATATTGCCCGCGGCGCACCGCTTAGGTGTCAAGGTCATCGCCATCACAGGCAACACGCAATCCGAGCTCGCGAAACTTGCCGAGGTCCACCTCGACATCAGCGTGGCACAAGAAGCCTGCCCACTCAATCTCGCCCCAACAGCAAGCACCACCACCGCCCTCGCTTTAGGTGATGCGCTTGCAGTGGCCTGCCTCGAGGCACGTGGTTTTGGTCATGAAGATTTTGCCCGTTCGCACCCCGGTGGCTCGCTCGGCAGACGCCTATTGCTGCGTGTTTCAGATGTGATGCGCAAGGGCGACGCCGTACCCGCCGTTACGGCCGACGCCACTGTATTTCAAGCGTTAGAAGAAATCTCTCGAAAGGGTATGGGCATGACCTCCGTGCTCGATGCCCATGGTAGTGCCGTCGGCATCTTTACCGATGGTGACCTGCGTCGCCTGATCGAGCGCAAGGGTGACCTGCGCAATGTACTGGTCACAGAAGGGATGTCACGCAGTCCGCGACATATCGCTGCCGAGGCTTTAGCCGTCGATGCTGCCGCCCTGATGGACCGCCACCGCCTCAACCAAATGCTGGTCGCCGATGCGAATGGCAAACTCGTAGGCGCCCTGCACATGCATGACCTGATGGCCGCCAAGGTTGTTTGAGATAACGTCCATGAATAAACCCCATTTCATTCCCCATCCTGCCGAAGCACTGGTGTTGGCTCGCACCCCCGCTGCGCTGCGAGAGCGCCTCGCTCAAATCAAACTGATGGTGTTCGATGTCGATGGCGTGCTGACGGACGGCAGTCTTTGGTACGGTGAACAAGGCGAAATGTTCAAGCGCTTTAACGCACTCGACGGTCATGGTTTAAAGATGCTCACAACCAGCGGCATCAAAGTCGCACTGGTGACCGGTCGCGAAGGTCCGATCGTCGATCGCCGGGCCGCTGAACTGGGACTCGGGGACGTTCTGCAAAACGTCCGCGATAAAGGCGCCGTGTTAAATGAACTTGTGGCACGATATCGCCTGACACTCGAAGAGTCTGGTTTTATGGGAGATGATCTCATCGATTTGCCTGCCATGCAGCGCGCCGGCTTTGCCGCAAGCGTCCCAGATGCACCGGCCTATGTGACCCAGGCCGCCCACTGGACCGCGACCAAACCAGGCGGAAAAGGTGCCGTGCGTGAGTGTTGCGATTTAATCTTGGCCTCGCAAGGACGACTCGGACACTTTTTTCAACCAGGGCGGCTTGGCCCCGGCACCATTCAATAACCGCAGCCCTATGAAAGAACGCGCTTCCATCGTCGTCTCGATTTTCATCCTCACTTTGTTGGTGATGGGGACGTGGTGGGCGGCTGACTACTCTCAGCGCGCGGTCCAGATTGATCCTCCGAGCCGACTGACCCACGAGCGCGACACCTGGGCAAAAAAAATCGTATTGGTACGAACCAATGACAAGGGGATTGTGATTCATCGCCTCGAGGGCGACCTCATGGAACACTTTCCTGACGACAAATCCTACGAGCTTCAGGCGCCGCGTGCTTATACCCTCAAAGAAGAAAACCCACTGACGGTCGCCACTGCCAAAGTCGCATTTATTTACGATGAAGGCGACCGGATTATCCTGCGCGGAGACGCTGTGCTGCTACGTCTAGGCGATGCCGAACGACAGCCACTCAATTTTCGCAGCGAAGAGATCACGCTGTTAGTGGATAAAGATCTCGCCTACACCGACCAATCCGCCGTCGCCATAAGCGGTCGTTCCAAAATGACCGGTGTAGGGATGCGTTTTAACAATGCCACGCAACAATTGGACGTATTCAAATCAACAGATGTCGACATCGCCCCCAAAGATCAGCGCGCGGGCGCCGAGCCTCCTGCACAATGAGCCAATCCATGATTTTTAAACTTGCCCTGCCAATTCTTTGCAAGCTCCTCCTTCTTGGATCCGTTGCCTCCGCACAGGCTCAAACCGCAGCTGCGAGCGCGACACCGGTTACCCCTGTCGAAGAACCCAGCACCATGATTTTGTCTGATACGCTGCGCTATGACGACACCAAAAAAGAAAGTACCTTTACCGGCAAGGTTGTGATGACCCGTGGCCTGCTGACACTCAGTTCCGACGTGTTGGCCATGCGCGAGGACGCCGAAGGCAACCAATACGGGATCGCGACAGCTGACCCTGGCAAGCGTGTCTTCATTCGCCAAGTTCGCCCCGAAAACTTTGAGGTCCTCGAGGGTGTGGGCCTCAAGGCAGACTACGATGGCAAAAATGAAACGTTTGATTTAATTGGTCAAGCCGTGGTCACCCGTTACATCTGTGGCAAACATTTCGACACAGTCAGTGGGCAGCAAGTCCGCTACAACCAAAAAACAGATGTCTATCAGGCCTTCTCTGGCCCCGACTCCTTTAATCCAGACGGGCGCGTGCGTTCGGTCGCACAACCTAAAGCCCGCACTGAAGCTGCGGTTGCAGCCTGCCGCGCCGCACAGGCCAATACGCCAACACCCGCGCTCACGCCCGTCAGCCCTCCCGCTGTGGCGCCTCGCCCCTAATACCCAAAGACACCAAAGCTTCTCCATGCAAACATCGCACGCCCCCTCCAACTTTGATTCACAAGCCCTTTCGACGCCCGGACAACTGAGCGCAACGGGTCTGCGCAAATCCTATGGCGGCCGGATGGTGGTGCAAGACGTGTCGATCTCAGTTAAAAGCGGTGAAGTCGTGGGTCTACTGGGTCCCAACGGCGCTGGAAAAACCACGAGTTTTTATATGATTGTCGGATTGGTGGCCGCCGATGCAGGCCGGATTGAAATCGACGATACCGTCATCAGCAGCATGCCTATCCACAAACGCGCGCGCCTCGGGCTATCCTACCTGCCCCAAGATGCCTCCGTATTCAGACGTCTGACCGTCGAAGAAAATATTCGCGCCGTGCTCGAACTTCAAATCGATAACGATGGCAAAAAATTCTCCTCAAAAAAAATTGAGGAGCAGCTTGATTCCTTGCTCGATGAATTACAAATCACCCATATCCGTCGCAACAACGCGCTCTCCCTCTCGGGTGGCGAGCGGCGGCGCGTCGAAATCTCGCGTGCGCTTGCCACCCGGCCTCGCTTTATCTTGCTCGACGAACCTTTCGCAGGCGTTGACCCGATCGCAGTGATTGAAATTCAACGCATCGTGCGCTTTCTTAAAAGCCGCGGCATCGGCGTGCTGATTACCGACCACAACGTTCGTGAAACCCTCGGTATTTGCGATCGCGCCTACATCATTAGCGAAGGCAAAGTGTTGACGACAGGACAGCCCGAGGACATCATTAACGACGCTTCGGTGCGTCGCGTCTATTTGGGCGAACACTTCAAAATGTAAGTCAACAAAACGATTGGAGACTATCCTCTCTTTTTTGCTGCAGCGCACCGTCAAAAGTTTTGCCTTAAATCAATCATTCATGATTTACACCCTTGCTTTCTTCGGCCAAGTCACTAAACTAAAAACATGACAATTTAGTTAAAGGAGCGCCCCACAAAACCTCTGCACGTCAAACCGTTGTAAGTGTTTGCACTTCGTTCTATCCCTTTAATGGAGAGTACGCAATGAATCTGAACATTACTGGTCACCATCTTGACGTCACACCTGCCATCCGAGCTTACATTCACACAAAGATGTCGCGCGTCGTGCGCCACTTTGATCACGTGATCGATACACAGGTCTTCCTGTCGCTCGAACCCCTCAAGCACCGAGCGGAATTGACCCTTCACATCCGAGGCAAAGACATCCATTGCGAAGCCTCTGAGGACAACCTGTACGCAGCGATTGACTTGCTCGTCGACAAAGTCGACCGTAAGGTCTTGCAACACAAGTCACGCACCCAAGACCATCACCATGTATCCGTTAAGCGACAAATCTTCGAGACTGTATAAAGCTTAGACCGCACGCGCCGACAGGCGAATCAAAATGCCTGCCACTTTGGTGGGCATTTTTAATGCGGCAGCTTGTTTCGCATGCCTCAACAGAGCGAACATGATCTGGCCGCACTGCAGCATATAATCAAAAGCATGAAACTTTTGTCACGTATCTTGCCTGTCAGCAACATCGTGCTCGACCTCACCG
>JBILJA010000017.1:0-26819 GCA_044368775.1 Burkholderiaceae bacterium | reverse complement strand
TGTTTGGCGCCTGCGAGGGCGAGCGCACCCGCGGGCTCCAAGACGCTGCGCGTATCTTGAAAGACGTCCTTGATCGCAGCGCAGATGGCGTCCGTGTCGACCAGGACATAGTCGTCTACCAGTTCGCGAGTCAGCCTAAAGGTTTCAACACCGACTTGTTTAACGGCGGTGCCATCAGAGAACAGTCCGACATCGGTCAGGGTGATCCGTCGACCGGCGCGCACGCTGCGCACCATGGCGTCTGAATCGATGGTTTGTACGCCGATGATTTTGATCTCAGGACGAATTTGTTTGACATAGGCGGCGATCCCGCTGATCAGGCCACCACCGCCGATCGCCACGAAAATCGCTTCGATCGGTTCGGCGTGTTGGCGCAAAATTTCCATGCCGATCGTGCCTTGGCCTGCGATGACATCAGGATCATCAAAGGGATGTACAAAGGTGAGTTGCTGTTTTTTTTCTAGGATCAGGGCGTGGCCATACGCATCGCTAAAACTATCGCCGTGAAGCACGACCTCGGCGCCAAGCGCGCGGACGGCGTCGGTTTTGACGCCCGGCGTTGTTGTGGGCATGACGATCACAGCCCTACAGCCAAGACGCTTGGCGGACAATGCGACGCCTTGGGCGTGGTTGCCCGCGGAGGCGGCGATCACGCCGCGCGCGAGAGCGGCCTTGGGCAAATGGGCCATTTTGTTGTAGGCGCCCCGCAGCTTGAAACTAAAGACGGACTGCGTGTCCTCGCGTTTGAGTAAAACGGTGTTGCCGAGACGTTGAGACAGCTGAGGGGCGTACTCCAACGGTGTTTCGACCGCAACGTCATACACTTTTGAAGTAAGGATACGTCTGAGATAATCCGTGGTCATGATGTTCCTGAGTAGACGGCGTACTGATTCGACATTATCCCATGGGGACTTTTACTTGACCTTGTAGTCACTGGAGTTTGTTCTGGACGCGCTCATACAAGACTTTTTGACCTGGTTGGCGATGCCAGGAGTGGGTTTGCCGGCGGTTTTTGCGGTGAGCTTGTTGGCGGCAACGATCTTGCCGCTTGGTTCTGAGCCTGTGCTGCTGGGGTACTTGGCGGCGTTCCCAGGGATGTTTTGGCCGGCGATCTTGGTGGCCACGGTTGGTAACACCCTTGGGTCTCTCGTCAGCTACGCTATGGGTGCTGGGGCGCATGGTGTGTTTGGTCGCTGGCGTCAGCGAAAAAGAAGGCGCTTGAGCGCGGCAGGCTCTGGATCCACGCCCGCGCCCTCTCCTGAGCCCGTGCCCGTCATCACGCCTGGACGTGCCCGCGCTGAAAAATGGGTGCACCGCTATGGTGCCCCGGTACTCTTGTTGGCTTGGCTGCCTGTCGTCGGGGACCCTCTGTGCGCAGTGGCGGGCTGGTTAAGACTGCCCTTTTGGTCCTGCGTGGTTTATATCGCACTAGGAAAATTTGGACGCTATATAGCCTTGGTTTGGGCGCTTCGGTGGTTCATTACCCCTACTTAAGCGGTGCGCATCCCTTTTGTTTTAAGGTTATTGGGTGCACCCTAATGGGATGACTTAAAATGTTTATTTAAGGGTCCTCAAACGAGCCTAAACCTATGAACGCACCGTTCCCAAGCCATTTGCTGAATGCCGAGCCCGCCCAAGATGCGCAGGCTCGTCTACGTGAAATTCCCTACAACTACACCTCTTTCTCCGATCGAGAAGTCGTGTGCCGCTTGCTGGGTGATGATGCATGGGCGTTGCTCTCCGATTTGCGTGGCGAACGCAAGACGGGCCGTTCCGCGCGGATGCTTTATGAGGTGCTGGGCGATATTTGGGTGGTGCGTCGCAATCCCTATTTGCAGGATGATCTGCTGGATAATCCCAAGCGCCGCAAGCTGTTGATCGAGGCGCTTGAGCACAGACTGACCGAAATTAATCATCGTCGGATATCCGACGATGTGGGTCGCGATGAAAAGGTCGCGAGCTTGCTCGAGCGTGCCCGCGCTGCCGTGCGCGCGTTCGAAGAAGAGTTCGAGCGCACCGCGCGTTTGCGTCGTCAGGTGCAAAAGGTGTTAGGCAAGATCACGGCCAAAGACAACATCAAATTCGACGGTTTGTCGCGTGTCTCGCACGTGACGGACGCAACCGACTGGCGCGTCGAGTACCCCTTCGTTGTATTGACGCCGGATGATGAGCAAGAGATCGCAGCGTTGGTGCGCGGCTGTATCGAGCTCGGTCTGACGATTGTGCCGCGAGGCGGTGGGACGGGCTATACCGGCGGTGCGATCCCGTTGACTTGGCGATCCGCGGTGATCAATACGGAAAAACTCGATACGCTCGGCGCCGTAGAGGTGGGTCCGTTGCCCGGTGTCGCCGCACAAGTCGCGACAGTGCGGTCCGGAGCGGGCGTTGTGACCAAACGCGTCTCTGAGGCAGCCGAGGCCGCTGGCTTTGTGTTTGCGGTCGATCCGACCTCGGCCGATGCCTCGTGCGTCGGTGGTAACGTCGCGATGAATGCCGGCGGAAAAAAAGCGGTGTTGTGGGGAACCGCGCTGGACAATCTGGCATGGTGGAGGATGGTCGATCCCCAAGGCAATTGGCTCGACGTCACGCGCCTAGAGCACAACCTTGGCAAAATTCATGAGGCGGGCTTAGTCCGGTTTGAGCTTCAGTGGTCTGATGGGACCGAGGCCGCTGGCGCGCGCGTTTTACGTACTGAAATTTTAGAGATTGACGGTACGCGGTTTCGTAAAGTCGGTCTGGGCAAGGATGTCACAGACAAGTTTCTCTCTGGTTTGCCTGGTGTGCAAAAAGAAGGCTGCGACGGTTTGATCACGGCGGCCCGCTGGGTGCTGCATCGCATGCCGAGTCACACCCGCACGGTCTGTCTGGAATTTTTTGGGCAGGCCCGCGATGCGATCCCCTCCATTGTTGAAATTAAAAACTATCTGGACGTTCAGGGGCGCGCCCGCGGCGCGTTGCTGGCAGGTCTTGAGCATCTCGATGAGCGCTATTTGCGCGCGGTGGGGTACGCGACGAAAAGCAAGCGCGGCGTGTTGCCCAAGATGGTGTTAATCGGCGATATCGTCGGCGATGATGATGCGGCAGTTGCTCATGCGACGAGCGAAGTGGTGCGCTTGGCCAATACGCGCCACGGAGAAGGTTTCGTCGCAGTCAGCGCGGATGCGCGTAAAAAATTCTGGTTGGATCGTGCGCGCACGGCTGCGATCGCACGCCATACCAATGCGTTCAAAATTAACGAAGATGTCGTGATCCCGCTCGAGCGCATGGGCGAGTACACCGATCATATCGAACGTATCAATATCGAACTGTCGACGCATAACAAGCTCAAATTACTCGATGCTTTGCAGCATGCGCTCGAGGGCGAGCTGCCGATTGCAAAACTCGATCGTGGCAGCGAAGAAGGCGCTTTGCTTGAAGAATCGCTTGATGAGCGTCGCCGTAGCGCGATTGAAAGTTTGATGCGGGTGCGCGCGCGCTGGCAGTGGGTGCTCGAGCATTTAGATATGCCTCTCTCGGAGGCGATGGCTGGCTTGTCGGCGCATGGCCTCAATGCCCTTGAGCCGGCTCTCGCGCAGCGATTGTCTGTGCAACCCGAGGCGCGCCTATTCGATGTCGTGCAGGACCGTACCTTGCGCATCTCTTGGAAAGCCGAGGTGCTCTGCGATTTGGGCGGCGTGTTTGGTGGCACGGATTTTGCACCCATCATGACCGAAATGCAGGCCATCCATGATCGCGTCCTTAAAAGTCGCGTGTTCGTGGCCTTACATATGCATGCGGGCGACGGCAACGTGCACACCAATATCCCGGTGAACTCTGACGACTATGAAATGCTTCGCGAGGCCAATGAGGCCGTTGTGCGTATCATGCAAATCGCGCGCGATCTCAATGGCGTGATTTCTGGCGAGCATGGCATTGGTTTGACTAAGTATGAGTTTCTGACCGAAGCGGAGTTGTTGCCCTTTCAGGACTACAAGCGTCGTGTCGATCCGAACGATCATTTTAACGCCGGCAAACTCATGCCAGGCGCCGACTTGCGCAACGCTTGGACGCCGAGTTTTGGTCTGATGGGACATGAGTCGCTCATCATGCAGCGCAGCGAGATCGGTGCAATCAGCAACTCTATCAAAGACTGTTTACGCTGTGGCAAGTGCAAGCCCGTATGCGCGACGCATGTGCCACGTGCGAATCTGTTGTACTCGCCACGCAACAAGATTCTTGCGACTTCGCTGTTGATCGAAGCTTTTTTATACGAAGAGCAAACTCGACGCGGCATTAGTTTGAAGCATTGGGAGGAGTTCGAGGATGTGGCCGACCACTGTACGGTTTGCCACAAGTGCTATAACCCGTGCCCGGTAGATATTGATTTTGGCGATGTTTCCATGAACATGCGTGCGCTGTTGCGCAACACGGGACGCAAATCCTTTAATCCAGGCACCTCGGCTGCGATGTTCTTTTTGAATGCCAAGGATCCCGCAACGATTAATGCGACCCGCGTCGCGCTGGTGGGTGTGGGTTACAAGATTCAGCGTATGGCGAGCGACTTGTTGTCCAAATTCGCGCGCAAGCAAACGGCCAAGCCCCCTGCGACCGTTGGCAAGGCGCCCTTGCGCGAGCAGGTTGTGCACTTTATTAACAAAAAAATGCCTGGGGGTCTGCCCAAGCAGGCGGCGCGTAAGTTGCTGGATATCGAAGATGCGGACTACGTGCCGATTATTCGTCCTCCGCAGGCGCCTGCGGATACGGAAGCGGTATTTTATTTTCCGGGCTGCGGTTCTGAGCGGTTGTTTTCACAGGTTGGCTTAGCTACGCAGGCGATGTTGTGGCATGCGGGGGTGCAAACGGTATTGCCTCCAGGCTATTTATGCTGTGGTTATCCGCAACGCGCCAACGGGATGAACGACAAGGCCGAGCAGATCATCACGGACAATCGCGTGCTGTTTCATCGTGTGGCGAATACGCTGAACTATCTCGACATAAAAACCGTCGTGGTGAGTTGCGGCACCTGTTATGACCAGTTGGCGGGCTACGAGTTTGAAAAAATATTTCCAGGCTGTCGCTTGATTGATATCCACGAGTATTTGCTCGAAAAGGAGATCAAACTCGAAGGCGTTCAGGGAACGCGGTATATGTATCACGACCCCTGTCACACACCGATGAAACTGCAGGACCCGATGAAGACTGTGCGCTCGCTTGTCGGCGACTCGGCGATCAAGACGGATCGTTGCTGCGGTGAGTCTGGTACGTTGGCTGTGACGCGTCCCGATATTTCGACGCAAATCCGGTTCCGCAAGGAAGAGGAGCTTGTCAAAAATGATGCGACCTTGCGTCAAGATGGTTTTGACGGCGAGATCAAGGTCTTGACCTCATGTCCGTCCTGCTTGCAAGGATTGTCACGCTTTGAGGCGGACAGTGGCGCCAAAGCCGACTACATCGTGGTCGAAATGGCCAAGCACATTTTGGGCGAGAACTGGCTTGAAGACTATGTCAAAAAAGCCAACGACGGCGGGATTGAGCGTGTTCTTGTTTAATATCAGGTCAAGCTTACACGCCGACTTCGATCCCTTCGGCGCGTAGTGCTTCGCGGATCGCTTTGGCAAAGGTTACTGCACCTGGCTGATCGCCGTGAATACAAAGCGTGTCAGCACGGACCTTGACGATGGTGCCGTCATTGGCAGTCAAGGTGCTGGTCTTGACCATCTGTAGGACTTGCTTGATGGACTGTTGTACGTCTGTGATCATCGCATTAGGCTGGTTTCGTGGACTCAGCGTCCCATCAGGCGCGTAGTTGCGGTCACCAAAGACTTCGCTGGCGACGCGCAAGCCAATGGACTCGGCGATGGGAATCATCTGGCTACCCGCTAAGGCAAAAAAGACCAGATCCTTGTCGACGTCGTAAGTCGCTTGAGCCAGTGCGCGCGTCAGACCTTCGTTTTTGACGGCCATGTTGTAGAGCTGACCATGCGCTTTGACATGACGCAAGCGCGTGCCTTGCGAGGCCGCGACACCGGCGAGCGCGCCGATCTGAACCACCATTATGTCGTAGGCTTCTTGGTCTGTGATCGCCATGTTGCGACGCCCAAAACCTTGTAAGTCGGGTAGACCAGGATGTGCGCCGAGCGCTACCCCATGCTTAATAGCCGAGGCGACTGTTTTACGCATCGTCGCCGGGTCGCCACCGTGAAACCCACAGGCGATGTTGGCCGAGGAAACGTAGGGCAAAATTTCCTCGTCGTTGCCCATTTTCCAGGCGCCAAAGCTTTCGCCCATATCGCAATTCAAATCAATACGTAGTGCCATGATTGAGGTCCTTAGTGATCAAGCAATAATGTTCGCACGGGTTGGAGCGCCTGCGCAAGGTCGATGAAGGCGCGCGTTCGCGCTCTGTCTAGTGCCTGTGCGGTTTCGAGCGTGAGCAGTTCAAACTGCACCTTGTCGCCAGGACCCATCTGAGCGAGGAGAGGTAAATCGACTGTCGCGACGTAGGCTATTTTTGGATAGCCTCCCGTGGTCTGCCGATCGGCCATCAGGACGATCGGCTGGCCACCGGCAGGCACTTGAATGGTGCCGAAAGTCGTGGCTTCGGAGATCATTTGCCGAGGTTTGGTCATGAGGATGTCTGGGCCCTGCAGTCGGTAGCCCATCCGCTCCGAGTCAGGGCTGATGCGAAAAGTTTGGCTCAGGAGCGCTTCGCGACTCGCGGGGGTGAACTCTTCCCACTGTTGGCTCTTGATGAGCCGAATGCGCGCGCGCGTGGAGTCCGCAATGATGCTTGGCAAATAGAGTCTGATATCCCAGAGTGCTTTCGCGAGGGTTTCGAGTGTTCCAGCAACTCGGCCAACTTCTCTAAGGGGGCGCCGCAAGGGGATTTCGTCGTCACGTTTGAGGGCGCGACCATGCCAGCCTCCGAAGCGGCTACGCAGATACGTACTTTGACTGCCAAGGACCACGGGGATATCGAAACCACCGTGCACGGCCAGATACGCACGCGTGCCATGTTGTCTGGCACCGAAATGTAGTTCGTCCTGCGCACGCAATACCAGCGGACGATTCATGGCGATGGGCTTGCCATTGAGCTGGGGGCTCAGGTCAGCGCCGCATAAAGCGATGCAGCAGGCTTGCGTAAATTGCAGCGTGGGTCCCGTCAGGGTCATTTCCAGGCTTGCAACATCCTCAGTATTGCCGACGAGCGTATTAGCAAGGCGGTGTGCGCGTTGATCCATTGCACCCACGACCGATACGCCGAGCGGTTGATGGCCAAAGCGACCCTCGTCCTGAAAGCTCGACAGCATGCCTGGTTTGAGAACGCGAACGGTCATGCGGCCTCCTGAGCGATTGCGGCTGCGAGGCGGTCGTACTCTTGTTCACTGATGGAGAAAAAGCGCACTTGATCACCCGGCAAGAGCAAGGAGGGCTGAGGCCGCCGTAAATCAAAAAGCTGGAGTGGGGTGGCGCCAAGAATATGCCAACCCCCCGGCAAAAGCGTGGGGTAAATCGTGGATTGGCGGTTGGCACTCGCAACAGAGCCGGCGGGGACGGCCGTGCGTGGCACATCGCGCCGAGGTAGGGAAAAGAGTGCATCATGCACGCCGATATAGGGATGGCCGGGTGAAAACCCAAGGCCAAACACCATGCTGCCTGGTTGCGTGTGCAGCGCGATCACCTGCTGCTCGGTGAGTCCCGTTTTTTGAGCGACATCGCTTAGGTCGGGGCCATGTTTGCCCCCGTAGCACACAGGAATCTCCACTTGACGTGCCGAGGTTGTGGCTTGGACAAGTTCGCCGTGGAGTTGCGCGTCGACTTGAGCGCAAAGTGTGGCGAAGTCTGTGCCGCCCATCTCGATGCCTGGTTTGTAAAAGAGTGCGACGGCCGTATAGGACGGGACGATGTCCGTGACGCCTTGGAGTTTGGCGCGTTCCAGCGTGGCCGCCGCGCAGAGACAGAGTGTGCCGGTCTCTAAACTGATGGATTCGCCAAAGTCGATGCTTAGGCAGCGGTCGCCTTGAGGGCGCAGGGTGTAATGGATCGGGGCCATGCAGAGGGGTGGTTCAGAATGCAGTGTGAAGCCTCACGGCAAAGAACCCTCAGTTTATGCCTTTTTCAGCATTGAAATGACGTCTGAGAGATTAAACTGGGCATTGCATTGATTTGAGTGAAAGACTATGTCACAAGAAAAGACACACTTTGGTTTTCAGACCGTCGAAGAGTCCGAAAAGGCCGGCAAGGTTGCGCAGGTTTTTCACTCTGTGGCTTCACGCTACGATGTGATGAACGACCTGATGTCCGCTGGCCTGCACCGAGTTTGGAAGGCTTTTACGATTGGTCGGGCCGCTGTCAGACCAGGCATGAAGGTGCTCGACATCGCAGGCGGAACAGGTGATCTCGCGCGCGCCTTTGCCCAAAAGGCCGGTGCGCAGGGTGAAGTCTGGCTCACCGACATTAATGATTCCATGCTGCGCGTCGGACGCGATCGGCTACTTGATGATGGCGTGGTTTTGCCCTGTGCGGTGTGCGACGCAGAATATCTGCCTTTTCCAGATAATTATTTCGATCGTGTCACGGTTGCCTTTGGCTTACGCAATATGACACACAAGGATCGTGCGTTATCTGAAATGACCCGGGTGTTGCGCCCCGGAGGCAAACTCCTCGTGTTGGAATTTTCGCGTATCGCCAAACCCCTTGCGCCCGCATATGATTGGTATTCCTTTAACGTCTTGCCGTGGTTGGGGAGCAAAGTCGCGGGGGATGCGGATAGCTATCGTTATTTGGCCGAATCGATTCGCATGCATCCCGATCAAGAGACGCTTAAGGGGATGCTCGAGCACGCGGGTCTCTCGAGGGTGCAGTATTTCAATTTATCGGCGGGTCTGACAGCCTTGCACGAAGGGGTCAAACTGGGCTGAACGCCAATTTTGAACTTTTGAGCACTTGTCGATTCTATATACATATATATTTGTTCAGCTTTTAGTCAGATTCAGGTAAAATTCAGCTTATATTCAGTTTTGATGTATTGGTTTTCTATCGCTATTTCTATTTCTTTTGACAGGCGAAATTCGCCCAGGAGCACTCAATGTCACGTCCTTTGATTCGTTTCTTTGCCGCAGCTTTAGTGGCTGTGAGCGGTCTGGCCCTTACTGCCGTAGCCTTCGATGCCGAAGCCGCTCGTGCTGGCAAGGGTGGTAACTCCGGTCGTCAGTCTTCGAACGTCACGAGCCAAAAGGCTGCTCAGCCTGCGGCCGCGACAAGCAACACGACACAACGCAGTGCAGCCGCCGCGCCTGCTGCCGGTGCTGCCGGAGCGGCCGCCGCCTCTGGCGCCTCCCGCTGGCTTGGCCCCTTGGCGGGCATTGCCGCCGGTCTGGGTATCGCGGCGCTCTTGTCACACTTAGGTTTGGGTGGCGCCTTCGCCGACTTCTTGGTGCTGGCTCTGATTGCCGGTGTAGTGGTGTTTGGCGTGATGTTCATCATGCGCAGAATGCGTGGTCCTCAGCCTGCCGCCGAGGGTGCGGGCGCGGGCACGGGTGGAATGTCAAATCAAAATAACAATGCCATGTGGCGTGAGACTAGTGAGCCCGCGGCGCAGGCGCCTGTATCCTTGCCTTCATCCGCGACGGGTTCGATGTCGGCGGCGGGTTTTGGTTCCGATGCGCCAGCACCAGATCAAAACTGGTTTATTCCTGTCGACTTTGACACACAGCGTTTCTTGAGCGAAGCCAAAAAGCAGTTCGTTTCGATTCAAAAAGTCTGGGACAGTGGCAACATTTCAGAGATGCGTACTTTCCTGACGGACGATCTGATGAAAGAGCTGCAGGCTCAACTCAGCGACCGTATTGAGGAAAATCATACGGAAGTGGTTTTGTTGAATGCTGAGCTGCTTGGTATCGAAAAGGTTAGTGATGGTCATCTCGCGAGCGTACGCTTCTCGGGCATGCTGAGAGAGCAAGCTGGCGCCGAGGCGTTCCGTTTTGAAGAGGTCTGGAATCTGTTCAAGCCTGAGCAAGGCGGTTGGTTGCTCGCAGGTATTCAGCAGGTACCTGTCAGCCAAGCGAGCTGATTCCCTAGTTTAATGATGTCAATCAGCTAAAACGCCCGCCTTTGCGGGCGTTTTGTTTGGGCTGACACGCCACACCCGCTAAAATGGTGGATTATGCCGAAAATGCTTGCTACGACAGTGCGAGGCGCTGCGTCACAGAGGCTTGGTTTGTCCCTTTAAGGTGAATCGTATTTCCACCACTTTTTTCGGTTTTGCACCTGTGCATCCAGTGCAGGCGATGGCTCAGGCGCTCAATACGCTGACTCAGCAGCAAGTCTGGGCGGCGCAGCGTCTATCTCAGCACGCCGGTAAAACCGTGCGGATCGTTGTAGCGGGCTTTGAGCTCAATTGGCGTATCGAGTCTGATGGCAAGCTGACGCATGAGCAGGAGACGGTGACGCCTGACGTCACCCTAGAGATTTTGTTGGAAAAGCTCAGCCCTTTTGCTTTGATCGATCAGGCGCGGCGTCCGGATATCGCCGAATATGTTCATGTCTCGGGACAGGCCGCGTTGGCGCAAGTGATGTCTGATTTGGCCCGAGAGTGTCGTCCCGACCCTGAGGATGCGCTCGCGCAATGGCTAGGGGATGTGCCCGCGCGCCGCATCGTGCAGGGCGTACGTCAGACCCTTAGCACTGTTCAAAACCTCGGTTCGAGTCTGACTCAAAATGTCGCTGAATATTTATCCGAGGAAACGGACGCCTTGGTGGGGCAGCCTGCGATGCTCACGCAGCGCGCGACGCAGTCGCAGTTGCTTGCATCATTGGAGCGACTCGAGCAGCGCCAGCTGCGCTTGCAGAGCAAAATCGAAAAGATTGAGCGGTCAGTCGGGGCGAAACCATGATGTCCTTGCCACGCTTGACGCGGATTATCATCGTCGCTTTGCGATACCGACTGGACGAATTGGTGTTGTCTGGTATTGACCATCCTATCGCTGTGCGCTTGTTGTGGTTAGTGAGGCTAGGTTCCCAGCCAAAGATGCCGCGCGGACTCAGGCTGCGTCTTGCGCTTGAGTCCTTGGGGCCGATTTTCGTCAAATTTGGTCAGGTGTTGTCGACACGCCGCGATTTGATCCCGCCGGATGTCGCGGATGAGCTCACCCTGCTACAGGACCGTGTGGCCCCTTTTCCGTCTGACGAGGCCGCGGCGATGATCGAGGCGGCGCTTGGCGCACCGACGTCTAAGTTGTTTGCGCAGTTTGATAAAGATCCGGTCGCATCCGCCTCGATCGCGCAGGTGCATTTCGCGGTATTGCACGACGGCAGGTCCGTCGCGGTCAAGGTGCTCAGGCCCGGCATGCTGGAGGTCATCGATAAAGATCTCTCTTTGATGCGGGTGTTGGCGGGGCTCATTGAGCGGCTTGCGCCCGATGGCCGGCGACTCAAACCCCGTGAGGTTGTTGGCGAGTTCGATAAGCATCTGCATGATGAGTTGGACTTACTCAGAGAAGCCGCAAATTGCAGTCAGTTGCGCAGGAATTTTTCCAACGAGGGTCCTCGGCCGAATCTATTGTGGGTTCCCGAGGTGATGTGGGACTATTGCGCGACAAATGTGTTTACGATGGAGCGGATGTACGGTGTTCCCGTCAGCCAGATAGAAAAGTTGCGCTCGCTTGGCGTGGATATTCCCAAGCTCGCCCAAACTGGCGTGGAGATTTTTTTCACGCAGGTCTTTGACGATGGTTTCTTTCATGCCGACATGCACCCTGGCAACATCTATGTGTCGGATCGCCCCGAGACACTTGGCCGCTATATCGCGTTAGATTTCGGTATTGTTGGGTCGTTATCCGAGTTCGATAAGAACTACTTGGCGCAAAACTTTTTAGCCTTTTTTCAGCGCGACTATCGCAGAGTGGCTCGGCTGCACATCGAATCAGGCTGGGTACCGCCCACGACCCGTGAAGAAGAGCTCGAAGGCGCCGTGCGGGCGGTCTGTGAGCCCTATTTCGATCGACCATTGGCTGAAATCTCACTTGGACAAGTGTTATTACGTCTTTTCCAGACATCAAGGCGGTTTAATGTTGAAATACAACCGCAATTGGTTTTGTTACAAAAGACCCTGCTCAATGTCGAAGGACTTGGACGTCAGCTTGATCCGCAGTTAGACTTGTGGAAAACGGCCAAACCTTACCTTGAGCGTTGGATGCATGAGCGCGTTGGGCTCAAGGGAATTAAAAAGAAAGTGACGCAGGAAGCGGCGCAGTGGTCGCAGTGGCTGCCCGAATTTCCGCGTTTGTTATATGCGCAACTCACGCGTCCGGATGTTTCGTCCGCGGTGTTGTCCGAGTTGCAGCGTTCGCGCAAAGCGCGCGAGCAGGGTAATCGCTTGCTGGTTGCATTAACGGGCGTAGCCGCCCTGGCATTGGGTGTAGCGCTTTGGGCGCTCATCCGATGAATTTGTTAGTTAAACCTTTAGCCACAGATCACTGTTTCATGTGATAACGATCTGAGCTGAATCTTTAAGGCAGTGAATGATGCTTTACACAGAACTTTTCAAGTCCATGGAGTCGGTGCGCTGGAATATGGCCACGGATATTCCTTGGCATGATTTTGATCGGAGCAAGCTCACCGATGAGCAAGCACAAACGATCAAGATGAATGCCATCACAGAATGGGCGGCACTGCCAGCTACAGAGATGTTCCTGCGCGATAACCGCGACGACAGTGATTTTTCTGCCTTTATGTCGGTTTGGTTTTTCGAAGAACAAAAACATTCCTTGGTACTGATTGAATATTTGCGTCGTTTCGCGCCCGATCTTGTCCCGACCGAAGAGGAGCTGCACCGCGTACGCTTTGAGTTCGATCCAGCGCCCCCACTTGAGACATTGATGCTGCACTTTTGTGGCGAGGTGCGTCTGAATCACTGGTATCGACGCGCTGCGGACTGGCATACAGAGCCTGTGATCAAGGCGATCTACAACGTGATCGCACAAGATGAGGCTCGCCACGCCGGAGCCTATTTACGCTATATGAAGCGCGCCTTGACGCAGCGTGGGAGCGAAATTGCAACGCAGGCCCGCATGGCCTTTGCAAAAATTGGTGTGTTGATGGCTTCGGCGCATCGCACACCTCAAGCACTGCACCCCACCAATTTGCACGTCAATAAGGACATGTTTCCTCATGATACGGTGCAATCCAAGTTACCTGAGCCCGGATGGCTTGAGCGTTGGCTCGATCATCAAATTCATTTTGACAAAGACTGGGAAGGCAAAGTGAGTACGCGTATTTTGCACAACATGTCTTTGCTGATGGACAGTTCGTTTAAGTCAGTTCAGGATTTGAATCGTTATCGTAAAGAGTTGTTACGTGCGGTACCCTTGATCACGCCCGATACCAAACCTTTGGTGGCCTAAGGCGCAGGTGTTGTTGATGACTGCCCGGTTTGAAAGCAAAATCTTGTCTCCACAGGCCTGTGCACAACACATCGCCCGTGAGGACTGGGTGCGCCCAGTGGTGTTTACGAATGGTGTTTTCGATATTTTGCATCGTGGCCATGTGACCTATCTGGATCAGGCTGCCCAGCTTGGCGGCACGCTGGTGGTGGCGATTAATACGGACGCCTCGGCGCGCCGTTTGGGCAAGGGAGCGGATCGGCCCCTCAATAACGAGCAGGATCGTGCGGCTTTGCTTGCTTCGCTCGCGTGTGTCGATGCCGTGACTTTTTTTGATGAAGACACCCCTGTCTCGCTGATCGGCTTGCTTCGACCAGACATCATCGTTAAAGGGGGCGATTACGACATGCAGATCTTGGCAGAAACCAAGCTGGTGGAGTCATGGGGCGGCAAAGCAGTCGCAATCCCATTCGAGTTTGCGCGATCGACGACCGCCCTAGTGACTAAGATTCGCCAAACTTAGAACTTAAACCTGGAAGGTCGCGTGCCGCTCAAAGGTTTAATGACGGTTTCAAACAGGGGCGTTGTTTCAAAACTAGCGGCAGTTGTACGCGTGACACAGTAAGCCGTCATCGCAGGGGCTTGACCCACCACAACGACCATGCGCCCACCTTCGCAAAGCTGATACTTGAGCGCATCCGGTATGGCGGCTACTGCACCAGTCACCAAAATCGCATCATATTCGGTCGTCCCCCAGCCGTTGCTGGCGTCACCTATTTCAACCTTGACGTTTGAAATGCCTGCTTGTTGAAGGTTGAGCTGCGCAAAAGCGGCCAAACGTGGGTCGATGTCAACGGACGTCACACCGCGTGCGATGTGCGCCAGCAAGGCGGCCTGATAGCCGGAGCCCGTGCCGACTTCGAGTACGCAGTCATCCTCTTTGAGCTGAAGCAACTGTGTGAACTTGGCTTCGAGCTTGGGGGCGAGCATCGTTTGGTGCGTTTCCCCTGAGGGGATAGTCAGCGGAAGCTCAAGATCCGAAAACGCGAAGGCGCGATAGCTCGAGGGAACAAAGAGCTCACGTTTAACGCTAAAGAGCGCCTCAAGCACATTGCTGTCAGAAACGTCCCAAGGACGAATCTGCTGTTCGATCATATTGAAGCGTGCGCGCTCGATATCAGGCAAAGTATTCGCTTTCATAAAATAAATGGGGCAATAAGTCAGCCGGCCAACAATGATACATGGCGGAAAACCCTTATTGTAAGGGTTTTCCTGACCAGAGTTGATGGAAGTGGTGAACAGGGCCGTGACCTTGACCCACACGTAGAGCATCGGCATGCAAAATCGCCTGAACCAAGTAGTCTTTTGCTTTCTGAGTGGCTTCGGGTACGGTCTGCGTTTGTGGCAAGAGGGCCGTGATCGCCGAGGAGAGGGTGCAACCTGTGCCGTGCGTGTTGCGCGTCGGGATGCGATGACCGGGCAACTCGATCATCTGATCGCCATCGTGAAGGATGTCGATGGTGTCATTGCCAGGAAGATGGCCGCCCTTGACGAGCACCCAGCGGTGTCCGGAGTGCGTCATCAGATTACGCAGACGTTCGGCAACGCGACGCATCTCGCGTACGGTCTCGACACTGCGCATTTCCAGTAAAACGCCCGCCTCGGGCAGATTTGGGGTAAGGATAGTGGCGAGCGGAAGTAGCTGCTCTCTCAGCGCGCCGACGGCTTTTTGTTCAAGAAGCAGGTCGCCGCTTTTGGCTACCATGACGGGATCCAACACGATGTGTTCGGGCTTGAAGTGTCCTAGCCGATCGGCCACCACCTCAATGACGCCTGTTTGACCGAGCATGCCGATCTTTGCGGCATGGATCGTGACATCCGCAAACAGCGTATCGAGCTGTGCCCGAACAAATTGCGGATTGACGGGTGAAATATCCGTCACCGCCTGCGTGTTTTGTGCTGTCAGGGCGGCGACCACCGCGCAGGCGTAGGCACCGAGCGCACTCATGGCTTTGACGTCCGCCAAAATGCCGGCGCCCCCAGAAGGGTCCATGCCTGCAATCGTCAGCGTATTGGGAATCTGAGGTGTCGATTCTTGGGTGCTCATGTGCTGCTCTTGGGGGTGATCAACCCTGTGGTGGGCGAGCTCGGCGCGGCCTGGTAAGTTTTACGGGGGACGCGTCCGGCGAGGAAGGCTTCGCGACCGGCTTGGACGCCTTTTTTCATGGCGCTGGCCATCAAGACGGGTTGCTGCGCACCTGCGATGGCCGTATTCATGAGAACGCCATCGCAGCCCAGCTCCATGGCAATTGTTGCATCGGAGGCTGTGCCCACCCCCGCATCCACAAGAACCGGGACGCGCGCCTGATCAATAATGAGACGCAAGTTCCATGGGTTGAGAATGCCCATGCCGGAGCCAATCAGTGAGGCGAGAGGCATGACCGCGACACAGCCAATGTCCTCAAGCATGCGGCACTGCACAGGATCGTCGGTGCAATACACCATCACGTCAAAACCATCGGCGACGAGAGTTTTCGCTGCGGCGAGTGTCTCGGGCATATTGGGAAACAAGGTATGTGGATCACCAAGGACTTCGAGTTTAACGAGACGGTGTCCGTCAAGCAGTTCGCGAGCGAGTCGCAGGGTGCGGACGGCGTCATCGGCGCTATAACAACCCGCCGTATTGGGTAGCAGGGTGAATTGGTGGGGCGGCAAATACTCAAGCAGGCTAGGCTCGTTGGCGTGTTGACCGATATTGGTGCGGCGAATCGCCACCGTAATGATTTCCGCACCGCTGGCGTCGATCGCCAAGCGCGTTTGTTCGAAATCCTGATATTTGCCGGTACCGACGAGGAGTCGAGATTGATAGGCCTTGCCTGCGATGACCAAACTGTCGGTAGGGGAGTTCTTCATAAGCCTTCTCGGTTTTAGAGCGTCACCCGTTATTTTCGGGCTTGTTGAATCATGCTGCAAATCGCTTGCGCAGCCTCGATAAGCCTCGGGCCGGGACGATAGATTACATCCGAATCCATCACATAGCTGTGGCCAGCCTGTGCGGCAGGTAAATTCAGGCGTGACCAGTACTTTTGTGTCGCGGGATCCAAGGTGGGTTGTGCTGGCGCACCGACTCTGCCGAGCAAAATGAGCTCTGGGCGCTGAGCCAGCACGCTTTCAGCGCTAATTTTAGGCGCGATCGCCGCCGCTGAACCAAAAACATTGAGACCCCCGCAGGCTTCGATGACTTGCGACAATAAATGCGTGCGATTGAGGGTGTATTCGGGCGTTTCTCCGACTTGTAAAAAGACGCGCACAGGCGCACTGGCGATCGGTGCGGATTTTAAAGGTTCCAATAGTGCTCTAAGCGCAGACGCGCGAGCCCTGGCGATATCCTGTGTATCCAAAAGAACACCTAATTTTTCAATGGTATCGGGGACCTCGTTGAGCGTCTTGGGGGCGCTTAAAAATGAGGGGATACGCAGGCTATCGAGGGTTGAAAATTGCGAGGCTTGCCAGCCAATCAGTAAGTCTGGTCGCAGGCGTAAAAGCTGCTCTGGCTCGGGCTTTAAGCCTGCGCCGATGCGAGGCAAGGTGCGGGCCGCCTTCGGGAAATCGCTGGCGTCGACGGTGGCGGCGATGTGCGGGCCACCGCCAGCTGCAAAAACAAGTTCGGTCGCATGGGGTGAAAGCGTGATGACGCGACGCGCAGGTGCGGAAAGTTGCACAAGCGCGCCGCGATCATCGGTGACGCTGATTTGAGCAAAGGCGTCGGGGAGTAAGGGCAGACAGGCCATCCAACCCACAAGCACTTTGAAGGTGTTTTTCAACACGTCATATTGCCTCTAAACACTACATTTTCATCGCCAAGTTTACAAATATGTTTGAGCCTGGTGTCGCGTAGCCCTGGACGAGGGTGTATTGCTTGGCGAAGACGTTGTTCCAGCGCACTTGGACCTCTGTGTTTTCTGTGAGCGGGTAACTGCCCACGATATTCATCAGGCCGTAGCCACCCAGCGTATCACTCGTGAGCGCGTCACGACGCTGACTCGTGATGAAAAATTCACCGCTGAGCCGAGCGCGTCCCAAGCTTTGGTCTACGGCCATTTTAAATACGCGTTGCGCGCGTTGCGGTAACAGCTCCCCCGTCGTGGCATTACGCGGGTTGGACCAATCGAAGCTGCCTTTCACCAACGTATTGCGACCGATCTTTTGTGAGCCAGTCAATGTGATGCCTGTGATTAACGCCTGATCAATGTTCATCGGTGTATAGGCCGAAAAAACATTACCTGGAATCGTGGGTTCGTTCAAAATGAGATTGTCGATGTTGTTACGATAAAGCGTGAGGCCAAGTTGGGTGTTGTCGGTGGTGTACTTAAGCCCAGCTTCAATGTTTTGCGAACGTTCAGGTTTCAGGCTTGGGTTGCCTAGAAAGAAGGGCGTAACGGGCCAGTAAAGCTCGTTGAAGTTGGGGGCTCTAAAGCCTGTGTTGGCGCCGATGCTCGCCTTCCAGCGCGGGGTCAGCTCAAGACCATAGCTCAGGCTGCCCGTGGTGACGTTCCCGAACTGTGAGTTGTCATCGTTGCGTACACTCGCTTGCACGGACTGGGGGCCCCAGGTGCCGCGATAAATCGCCAAGAGCGAGTTGGTAAAGCGCGAGGTTTGCTGATAGTTGACGACGCCAGGCGAAATATTATCGACCAGTGAGCCATCAACCTGTTGGTCGAGTCTTTCAAAGGCCAGGCTGACGATTTGCGTCGGTGAAAACGTTAAATCGTTTTGCCAGACGTACTGACTTTGATTGGTTTTGAAATACTGTTTACCGTCTGGCGTGTTGTAGAAATTTTGCGAGGCGTCGACGTTGACGGTTTTGTAGGTATCGGTGCTCAAGCTGGCTCTAAGCGTGCTGGTCCAAAACGAGGAAATCACATTTCGACTCGTCAGGATATTGTTGCTCAGCGTCTGAATCCCGCGATCACCAAAATACGGGGCGCCGGCGTCGTAGCTGCCGTTGACTTGCGACTGGAAGGTTTGCAAGGTGATCGTTTGACCAGGCTTCCAGGTATAGCCTAAGGCGCCACCGAGGTTGCTGCGATAGTAGGAGTCGCCATCGGGATTCTGGCTGTAGTTGGAGGGCGTGGTGGCGTTAAAACCCTTGCTCTGACCATAGCCACCAAACAAACTGTAGCTCCAACCGTCTTTGGCGCCGGAAAATCCCGCATCGTATTGGGTCGTGGCATAGGTACCAACACCAGCATTGGCGTAGGCCGAAAAAGGGCGGTCGGTCTCGCTGCGCGTAATGATGTTGACTACGCCACCGATCGCGTCCGCGCCATACAAGCTGCTGCTAGTGCCTCGCACGATTTCGATACGCTCAATACTATTGAGCGGAATCGCATTGAGCGGAGGGAGTCCATTGGTAGCGTTATTGACGCGCACGCCATCAATCAAAATGAGAGATTGGTTGCTGTTGGTGCCGCGAATATTGATCGTGCTGACGGTTTGCGGACCGCCTAAGTTGACACTTTCGATGCTGTGGGCACGCGTGAGCGCGTCCGCGAGCGTACCGTTGGGAAGCGTATCGAGCGTTTCCCGGGAAATCACACTGTTGTCGCCCAGAGTTTGCGAGAGGGGTTCAGGTGCGCGCGTCGGTGTCACGACGATGGTGGCAAGCTTTGGGACTGGGGTTGTGTCTATTGGGGTAGGCTGAGCCAGCGCGTTGTGGGTGGTGAGTGCAGTCAGCCCGATTCCTAGGCTTAAAGCCGTAGAAGTTGCAAGGGCAATAGTTGAGCGACCGGGGGTAGCCCGGTTAGGAGAATGATGCATGAAAAACCTCGTAGTGATGTGCGTCCCCGCACATCCTGAACGTTCAAAAGAAAGGGTGTTCAACACCTTTTCCACTCAAACTGGCCGGTATCGGGCTGGCGTCAGGTGGGCTTCATTGTTGAAGGACCGGACGTTGACCGTTGCGGGGGCAGCACAGGCACGAGGATCTGTTTGGATCGCTCTCCCTGTTTCCCGTTTAACTTTCCCAATGCGCAATCTTGCTTGTGGCAAGACCGTTTTCGCACCGAAAGCACCAATTCTGATCTCACTGTATCACACCCCCTTTTGTTAAACTAGTAGGCTATCTCACTGCATAACAATCATGACCTATCCAAGCTTGCCGTACCCCATCGAGAGTTACACCCGCGGCGCGGCCTTTGCGCGCGCATTGGCCGAGCGCATCATGATTCTCGACGGTGCGATGGGAACGATGATTCAGACCTATAAATTGTCGGAGTCGGATTTTCGGGGCAGCCGTTTTGCAGAGCATGGCAAAGACGTCAAAGGCAACAATGAATTGTTGTCGCTCGTGCGTCCCGACATCATTCAGGCGATTCATGAGGGGTATCTCCAAGCAGGCGCCGATGTCTTAGAAACTAATACCTTTGGCGCCACCACGATTGCGCAAGGTGATTACGACTTACCTGAGCTTGCCTATGAGTTGAATCTGGAGTCGGCGCGTTTAGCACGTGCCGCTTGCGATAAGTTCAGCACGCCTGAGCGTCCACGCTTTGTCGCCGGTGCCTTGGGGCCACAACCCAAGACCGCCTCTATATCTCCGGATGTGAACGACCCGGGCGCGCGCAACGTGACGTTTGACGAGTTGCGCGTGGCTTATGTCGAGCAGCTCAACGGCTTGCTCGATGGCGGTGTCGATCTGATTTTGATCGAAACGATTTTTGATACGCTCAACGCCAAGGCGGCAATTTTTGCGGTCGAAGAGGTGTTTGAAGCGCGCGGTGAACGCTTGCCAGTGATGGTGTCCGGTACGGTGACCGATGCTTCAGGCCGTATTTTGTCTGGTCAGACGGTCGAGGGTTTCTGGAACTCCGTGCGTCATGCGCGCCCTATTACGATCGGTCTGAATTGCGCGCTCGGCGCTGCGCTGATGCGTCCCTATATTGCCGAGCTGGCCAAGATATGTGACACCTATGTGTGTGTTTATCCGAATGCGGGCTTGCCCAATCCAATGAGTGAAACGGGCTTTGACGAAACGCCAGCGGATACCTCGGCTTTACTCGAGGAGTTTGCGCGCTCGGGTTTGGTCAACGTTGCGGGAGGCTGTTGCGGCACGACGCCCGAGCATATCAAGGCCATTGCCGACAAAGTGTGTAGCCTGCCGGTGCGAGTCGTCCCCGAGATCCCCGTCAAGACCCGTTTGTCGGGACTCGAGGCGCTCAATATCGACGGCGAGACCTTGTTTGTCAACGTGGGCGAACGCACCAATGTGACCGGCAGCAAAATGTTCGCGCGTTTGATTCGCGAAGAAAAATACGACGAAGCGGTTGCCGTTGCTCGCCAGCAAGTCGAGAGTGGCGCGCAGATCATCGACATCAACATGGACGAAGCCATGTTGGATTCGGCCGCATGTATGCATCGCTTTTTAAATTTGATCGCCTCTGAGCCCGATATCGCGCGTGTGCCGATCATGATTGATAGTTCAAAGTGGTCTGTGATCGAAACAGGACTCAAATGCGTGCAGGGCAAGTCGATCGTCAACTCGATTTCCCTCAAAGAAGGCGAGGAGCCTTTCCTCAAGCAAGCGCAGTTGTGCCGTCGTTACGGTGCCGCCGCCGTGGTGATGGCTTTTGATGAAAAAGGTCAGGCCGATACGTTAGAGCGTCGTCAGGAAATTTGTACACGCGCCTACAATTTGTTGGTCAACGAAGTCGGCTTTCCGCCCGAAGACATTATTTTCGATCCAAACGTTTTTGCGATCGCGACGGGGATCGACGAGCACAATCATTATGCGGTCGATTTTATCGAGTCGACCAAATGGATCCGCGCCTCTCTGCCGCATGCGCGCATCTCGGGCGGGATTTCGAACGTGAGTTTCTCGTTCCGTGGCAATGAAGCCATGCGCGAAGCGATTCATACCGCTTTCTTGTACTACGCCATTCGCGAAGGCTTGACGATGGGTATCGTCAATGCGGGACAGTTAGGCGTGTACGCAGAACTCTCGCCTACGCTGCGTGATCTAGTCGAGGATGTGGTGTTGGATCGCCAACAGCCTGTTGGTTTGACTGAAGCGGATGACACGCGCACGCCGACCGAACGGCTGGTGTCGTTTGCAGATTCCGTTAAAGGCAGTGGTGCCAAGCGCGAAGAAGACCTCACCTGGCGCGAACAGACTGTTGAAAAACGACTCGCGCACGCCATGGTGCATGGTATGACGCAGTTCATTATTGAGGACACTGAAGAAATTCGCCAGCAGATCGCTGACCGTGGTGGCCGCCCGATCGAGGTGATCGAAGGTCCGCTGATGGACGGTATGAATATCGTCGGCGATTTGTTTGGCGAGGGAAAGATGTTCTTGCCTCAGGTGGTGAAATCTGCGCGCGTGATGAAACAGGCTGTCGGCCATCTCGTGCCCTTTATCGAAGAAGAAAAAAAGCATATTGCCGCGGCAGGTGGAGATGTGCGCGCCAAGGGCAAGATCCTGATCGCGACCGTCAAGGGCGACGTGCATGATATTGGTAAAAACATCGTCACCGTGGTGCTTCAATGTAATAACTTTGAAGTGATCAATATGGGTGTGATGGTGCCCGCAGCAGAAATTCTCAATCGCGCGAAAGCTGAGCAGGTTGATATCATCGGGTTGTCGGGTCTGATCACGCCTAGTCTCGAAGAGATGGCGTATGTGGCCAGTGAAATGCAGCGTGATGAGTACTTCCGTAGCCGAAAGACGCCACTGATGATTGGTGGCGCAACGACTAGCCGCGTGCACACTGCAGTCAAGATCGCACCGCACTATGAGGGGCCGGTGATTTATGTGCCGGACGCTAGCCGTTCCGTTGGCGTGGCACAGAATTTGGTGTCAGAGACTGCCAATAATTATCTGCAAGAACTTGCCGTCGAGTACGAAGACGTTCGCCGTCGCCATGCCAATCGTCAGATCGCACCGTTGATGTCGATGGTGGATGCGCGCGCGGCCAAGCCAAAGTTTGATTGGTCGACGTATCAGCCACCGCGTCCCAAGTTTATCGGTCGACGCACCTTTAAAAATTTCGATCTATCCGAGCTGGCTCGTTTTATTGACTGGACTCCGTTTTTTCAGACCTGGAGTTTGTTTGGACAATATCCCGCAATTCTCGATGACAAGATCGTGGGTGAGCAGGCGCGTAAGGTGCACGCCGACGGCTTGGCGATGATGAAACGTATGATCGATGGTCGTTGGCTGACGGCCAATGGCGTGGTCTCTTTTTATCCCGCCAACACAGTCAATGATGATGATATTGAAATCTATCAGGACGAGACACGCGAAAAGGTGTTGTTCACTTGGCGCGGTTTGCGCCAGCAGGGCATCAAACGCGAAGGCGTGGAAAATAAATGTCTGGCGGACTTTATCGCACCGAAATCTTCGGGTGTGATGGACTACATCGGTCTCTTTGCCGTGACGGCAGGAATTGGGGTCGATAAAAAAGAAAAAGAATTCGAAAAAGCCAATGACGACTACTCCTCCATCATGTTCAAGTCATTGGCGGACCGGATGGCCGAGGCCTTTGCCGAGGCTTTGCACGCACGTGTCCGGACGGATCTGTGGGGCTATGTGCCCGACGAGTCTCTGACCAATGAGCAGATGATCAAGGAAGCCTATATCGGTATTCGACCCGCACCAGGCTATCCCGCGTGTCCTGAGCATGTGGTCAAGCGTGAGATGTTTGAGGTGCTCGATGGTGCGGACATCGGAATGATGCTGACGGAGAGTTATGCCATGCATCCAGCTGCGAGCGTCTCGGGGTTTTACTTTAGTCACCCTCAGTCACAGTACTTTAGCGTGGGACCGATTGGCGAAGACCAGGTCGAGGATTACGTTAAACGTTCTGGTCGGACGGCCGCGGACGTCAAGCGTACCTTGGCGCCCAGTTTGGGTTGATATTGGGCTGAGAGCGTTTCTCTAGCGGGAGATAACGCTTGCCGTTACTCAACGTTCACCAGTCAGCGTGTCAATGCTTCGATCGCTAGTGTGGCGAGGACGCCCATAACAAGCAGAGCGGTCGTGAGGTTTATGCCGAGCACACCCGGGCGCGACTCGACGACACGATAGAGCAGCGCACCGCCCGCGATCGAGAGGGCGAGGGCAAACAAGATGCCCACGGCGTTGATCAGCAGGCCCGTTGGGAAAAACACGCTCCAGATGGCATTGACGCCGATGCACAAACCATAGTGAATTAAAAAAATCGAATAAGAGCGTTCGCCTAGCCAGTGCAGACTTGCCGAGCGTGGCCATTGTTCAAGCCATCCGCGCGCACTAGCGATGCTGAGGATCAGCGCGCTCAGCGTTGCGGTCGCAACCGATTTGCGAAATTCGATACCGAGCGCAATCAGACCGAGTAGCGCGATCAGTGCCAGAAACCAGCCTTTGGCCGGCGTGCGTGCGGCCCAATAGGCCAACATACCGAGTCCATAGTAGCCAAAGAAATAGGGCGCAGCGATTTCGTATTGCGAATGTAAATTGAGCTGCCACAGTGACCACGCGCTGAGTGCGACGACCACAACGGGTAGCAGGCTGTGCCAGCGTGACGGCATATTGTGAATCAAAGCAATCAAGACGGTGGTGATCGCAAAGAGTTGAAAGTCCACCGCAACGTACCAAACGCCGGCTGAAAGGGCCTCGAGGCCAATCAGATCGTAGAGCAAGAAGAGGTGAGCGAGTAGCTGCCCGATCGTGGGTGCAGCGGAGAGAGAGTCGTGATCAAACCATGGGCGCACAAGCGCAGTGATTAGTGCAGCGAGTGTGACGGCAAAAAGAAAGGGCGTGATTAAGCGCTTGTAGCGCTTCCAAACGAGCGGCCCTGGATGGATGAGTGTGGTGACGCCATGCGGCGCAAATTGCGAGGCAACAAAATAGCCTGCTATGACAAAAAACACCTGAACCGCTAGCCGCCCATAGACGACCAGCGTGTCGATCAGTTGAGGATAAACGGCGCCGATCACTTCTGACATCGGGCCGTAGACCGCAAGATGGTGCACCACAATGACAAGGCAGGCGATACCCTTGACCGCATCGATGAAGGGTAGCCTGCGCGTCATGTGTCGGCCGTCCGATCAGGTCTTGTGATAAATCTCAGACCCTTTCTTGACAAACTCGACCGCTTTTTCTTGCATGCCGACCTTGAGGGCCGCATCGTTTTCCACGCCTAGTTTCTTGGCATAGTCACGCACATCTTGCGTGATTTTCATGCTGCAGAAATGCGGACCGCACATCGAACAGAAGTGCGCCACTTTCATCGAGTCCTTGGGTAAGGTCTCGTCGTGGAAGTCTTTGGCGGTGTCAGGATCCAGACCCAAATTGAACTGATCTTCCCAGCGGAATTCGAAACGTGCCTTGGACAGAGCGTTGTCACGAATCGCGGCGCCCGGATGACCTTTGGCCAAGTCAGCCGCGTGCGCAGCGATCTTGTAGGTGATGATGCCGTCTTTGACGTCTTTCTTGTTGGGCAAGCCCAGGTGTTCTTTTGGTGTCACGTAGCAGAGCATGGCGGTGCCATACCAGCCGATCAGCGCCGCACCAATGCCAGACGTGATGTGGTCGTAGCCAGGCGCGATGTCGGTGGTCAGCGGTCCGAGCGTATAGAAAGGGGCCTCGTCGCAGTGCTTGAGCTGCATCTCCATGTTTTCTTTGATGAGCTGCATCGGTACGTGTCCAGGACCTTCGATCATGACTTGAACATCGTGCTTCCAGGCCACCTTGGTGAGTTCACCCAAAGTTTTGAGCTCGGCAAATTGAGCCTCGTCGTTGGCATCGAAGCCTGAGCCTGGACGCAGACCGTCACCCAGCGAGAAGCTGACATCGTAGGCCTTCATGATTTCGCAAATTTCTTCGAAACGCTCGTACAGGAAACTTTCCTTGTGGTGTGCCAAGCACCACTTGGCCATGATCGAGCCTCCACGGGAGACGATGCCGGTCATACGGTCGGCGGTCATCGGAATAAAGGGCAGACGCACGCCCGCATGGATGGTGAAATAATCCACGCCCTGTTCAGCTTGCTCGATGAGGGTGTCACGGAAAATTTCCCAGGTCAGGTCTTCGGCCTTGCCGTCGACTTTTTCCAGGGCTTGATAGATCGGCACGGTGCCGATGGGCACGGGAGAGTTGCGCACAATCCACTCGCGTGTTTCATGAATATGTTTGCCGGTGGACAGATCCATCACCGTGTCGCCACCCCAACGGATCGACCACGTCATTTTTTCGACCTCTTCGGCAATGCCGGAGCTGACTGCGGAGTTGCCGATGTTGGCGTTGATTTTCACCAGAAAGTTGCGGCCGATCGCCATCGGTTCGACTTCAGGGTGGTTGATGTTGGCGGGGATGATGGCGCGACCACGTGCGATTTCGTCGCGCACAAATTCTGGTGTGATCAGATGGGGAATCGAGGCGCCAAAAGACTCGCCTGCATGTTGGCGCAACATCCGCTTGACCATTTTTTCGCCTTCGGGACCCGTGGCGCGCAGACTTTCGATGTATTGCTCGCGGCGGAGATTTTCGCGAATCGCGACAAATTCCATTTCAGGGGTGATGATGCCGCGGCGCGCGTAGTGCATTTGCGAGACGTTGGCACCCGCCTTGGCGCGGCGTGGATGGCGGCGCAGATCAAAGCGCATCGCGGTGAGCTTGGGGTCGGTCAGGCGCTCCTGTCCATAAGTGCTGCTGGGACCACTGAGCAGTTCGGTATCACCGCGCTCTTCGATCCAGGCGCGACGCAATTCGGGCAAACCGCGGCGAATATCGATCTTGATGGCGGGGTCTGAGTAGGGGCCGCTCGTGTCATAAACAGTCAGTGGAGGATTCTTTTCTCCACCAAAAGAGGTCGAGGTGTCTTCTTGCTCGATTTCGCGGAAAGGTACGCGGATGTCGGGGCGTGAGCCGACCTCGTAGACCTTGCGTGATTTGGGTAGGGGGGCGACCGCGGCTGCATCAACTTCGGCGGTCGCGGCTAGAAACTTAGGATTGGCGTTCATGAAAAAGCTCCAAAAATCGATTGGAGCCGAATCGGGATGGATCCCGGCGAAATCCGGGATGCGCTCCCAGCATCGGCATTATCCGTACTGGTACGAAGGGACTCTCTCAACCTGGCGCATGCCAAGTACCCCCGCAATTAAGTTCAAAGTATAGGACAGGATGGTGTAATTTGGCGGCGATGCCCCCATCATTCTCAAAGAATGATGAGGTTATCCCTGTGGACTAACTCTTCTTCAGTCATCGTGCCAAGAATATCGGCGATTTTGTTAGAGGGTTGACCCATGATGCGTCGCGCATCGGACGAAGAGTAGTTGATGAGCCCGCGGGCACATTCCTTGCCGTCGGGATCAAGGCAAGCCACGACATCGCCGGGCTCGAAGTCGCCTTCGATGCTGCGGACCCCGACGGGGAGTAAGCTTTTGCCCTCGATGAGTAGTGCATGGGTCGCCCCGGCG
>JBILJA010000016.1:0-26863 GCA_044368775.1 Burkholderiaceae bacterium | reverse complement strand
CAACAGCTCCGCACGCAACTTTCACCCAAACACCAACCGCTCACAGGTATCGTGTGGACCTGCAAAGGCCTCGAGGCCGAGACCGGTATGCTGCCCAGTGAGATTGCACGCGCTGCGCTGAGCGCTGTCCCCCACATCCCCACAGGTGTGCTCTCTGGCCCTTCCTTTGCGCGCGAGGTCGCCCAAGGTCTCCCCGTTGCGCTTACCATTGCCAGCCACGATGCGGCGTTGAGACGCGCGACGATCGCAGCGCTGCATGGTGGCGCCATGCGCGTCTATGCCAACCAAGATGTCATCGGCGTCGAGGTCGGCGGTGCCTTGAAAAACGTCATGGCGATTGCCTGCGGCATCGGCGAGGGGCTCGGTCTGGGCACCAACGCACGCGCAGCACTCATCACACGAGGTCTGGCGGAAATGACCCGCTTTGGCGAGGCTCTCGGCGCCCAGAGCGCGACATTTTCTGGTCTCACCGGTCTCGGAGATCTTGTACTGACCGCGACGGGCGATCTGTCGCGCAATCGCCAAGTCGGTCTCGAAATTGGTCGTGGCAAGTCCTTAAACGAAGTGTTGGCGACAGGCCTCACGGCCGAAGGCGCACGGTGCGCCCAAGCCGTTCTCAAGCGAGCCTCTCAGCTCGGTGTTGAATTACCGATTACCCATGCTGTGTGCGAGGTGCTGTTCGAGGGTGTCGCACCCTTCGAAGCCGTCACACGCCTGCTTTCGCGCGTGGCCACAACCGAATAATAGGTGCCTCATGTTTTTTTCTTCCCGCTTGTTTTGTCTCCTTGCCTGCACACTCACACTACTGTCCACCTTTGCGTTGCGTTCCGCATCCGCACAAAACACTTGGCCGCGTGAAAAGCCGATTCATCTGATCGTTCCCTTCCCCGCTGGTTCCTCGCCTGACATTCTGGCGCGCACACTGGCTGCCCCGCTCGCTCAACAACTTGGGCAAAACATCGTCGTTGAAAACAAGCCCGGCGCAGGCGGCAACATCGGCACTCGCTTTGTGGCACGTGCGCCTGCCGATGGTTATACGCTGCTCTATACGATCAACGGCCCGCTCGTCACGGCACCAACGCTTTATAAAAAAACGCTGGGCTACGATCCCGTCACCGATCTCGCACCCATCACCTTAGTTGCGACCAGTCCAAACGTTCTCGTGGTCAATGCGAGCTTTAACGGTGCCAACGTCGCAGACTTTGTCGCCCAAGCCAAACAACACGCTGGTCGATGGAACTATGGCTCCATCGGTGCCGGCAGCGCGTCCCACCTCGCGATGGAACTCTTTAAAAAACAAGCGGGTGTTGAGCTCACGCACATTCCCTACAACGGCTTTCCACAAGTCACGACTGCCGTCATCGCCCAAGACATTCAGGCTGCTTTCATGGTGCCCGCGATCGCGATGACTCAAATCAAAAGCGGCAAAGTCAAAGCCTTAGGCGTCACGAGCCAACAGGCGATCGCCACGCTACCAGGCATCAAACCGCTCTCCGAGCAGGGCTTTGCCGAGTTTGAAGCAATTTCTTGGAATGCGATCCTGGCACCTGCGGGCACCCCTGCAGCCATCCTTGAGCGACTACACACAGCGCTCGCCGAACTGTTGGCCAGCGAAGAAATTAAAAATAAATTTGCCTCTCAATATTTTTCAACAGTCGGTTCAAGCCCGAGCGAGCTCAAACAGCGCATCCAAGATGAAAAAAGACGCTGGGATGCCGTGATAAAAGACCTCAAGCTTTCTCTTGACTGAGTACTGCGGATCGGGGCATTTATATTTATACGGCGCCCGGATAGCCTTGCTGTCGCCAGGCCTCAAACACCACCACCGCCACTGCGTTGGAAAGATTTAAGCTACGCTGTCCCACCAGCATCGGCAAACGGATGCGCTGAGTCGGCTCAAACAACGCCATTTGCTCTGCCGAGAGACCTGCGGTTTCACGTCCAAACACAAAGACATCGCCTTCGCGCAAACTGACCTCGCTGACCAATTGCGTGGCTTTGGTCGTCATGGCAAATACACGCTCGGGGAGTGCCCCGGTCGCCTTAATCGCCAAGGGCAAACTATCATGCACCTTGACGGGCTGCCACTCGTGATAATCGAGACCGGCGCGTTTGAGCCGCGTGTCATCAATCTCAAAACCGAGCGGGCGAACAAGATGCAGTCGCGCGCCCGTATTGGCGCACAAGCGGATCACGTTACCCGTGTTGGGCGGAATTTCTGGCTGGACAAGGATGACATCAAACATGAGCGCTATTTTGCCAGAGTCCGCGCGGCAACGAGGGCGATGACGCCTTGCGCTCCAGCGCGCAACAACGCCGCAGAGGCCGCCTCCAACGTGCTCCCTGTCGTGAGCACATCATCGACCAAGCCTAACCAGCCACCACTGACCGGGATACGCCCTTCGTATAGCCCACACACACTCTCCTGGCGCGCACGCCAATCCAGATTTTTTTGACTGTCGGTTTCGCGCGTTCTGCGCAACCATGCACCCCTCAACGGCAAGCCGCTTAAGCCCGCTAGCTCGCGTGCGATTTCACCCGCGGGATTCAATCCACGTCGCAACATTGCCTCGCGACTAGACGGAATAGGAACTAACGCCGTCAAGGGCGGCAAGGCCGGGCAAGCCGTTTGCATATTGCGCCACAACAACCTAGCGAAGAGTCCCGCGTCCGTCAGTCGCCCCTGCGCCTTGAAGCGACGCATCAGCTGATCGCCTGGCGCCGCGAAGTGAATCCCTGCCATGGCACGGGCATACGTCAACGGCCGTTGGCAACACGCTTCACACAATGCGCTCAATGCGGGCGGTGGCCCCAAACCAACGCCGGGAGCTTGGTACAAACAACGGCGACAATGTCGACGCGCATCGAACTCGAACCTGACCTCATTCTCGCAAGGGCGGCAAAGGTCCCCACCGACAGCAGCTAAACCACATAAGGGACATGGGACGCGAAGTATTCGACGGATTTTTTCTCGGATAGAGTACATTTTCATTCCTCAAGCCCTTATTCTGCCCCAGCACCGCACGCCTTTTTTTATTGCTATGACAACAACATCCATACCGAGTCGTCTCCCCTTAAACGTTGATCACGTCATGCGTCAATTCAACCGCAGAGGCGACCTCAGCGAGGCTCAGTTTTTATATGGCGAAATCGCGCGTCGCATGGACGAGCGTTTGAGGCTTGTGCGTTTAGAGCCCACGCAACTATTAGATGCGGGTTGCGGTGCCGGAGCTCAAATCCCAATTTTGTACGCGCGCTATCCCAACGCCCGCTTCATTGGTCAGGATCACAATGCGGGCTTGCTCACGCTTGCTCAGCAAGCCGCACACAATATCTATCCACACGGTTGGCGGACATGGGTTAGACGTTTGCGGGGAGAACCTCCAGCGACCTCTTGGATTCAGCAGGATCTCGCGCAAACAGGTCTCGACCCCGAGTCCCTCGATCTCGTTTGGTCCAACCTCGCATTGCACTGGCACCCGGCCCCGCACGAGGTGCTTCAGGAATGGGGGCGCATTATTCGTCCAAATGGCTTAGTGTTTTTCTCCTGCTTTGGTCCCGCGACCATGCAAGAGCTCCGTCAAGCGTTAAGCATAGCGGGGCTCACCACCACCACGCCCAATTTTGTGGACATGCATGATTTTGGCGACTTGCTGATTGAAAAAGGCTTTGCTGATCCGGTCATGGATCAAGAAGTACTCACACTCACCTACGCCACGCCTGAAAAACTTTTGCACGATGTCAAAAATCTTGGTGGCAATCCTGCTCTGGGACGCAAAGCGACGCTCACGACACGTCAATGGCGACAGCGTTTACTGGATGCACTAGAACAACAACGTCGTCCTGACGGCCGTATCCATCTCACCATCGAAGTGGCTTATGGTCATGCCTGGCGCAGCGCAACGCGGCGCGGCCAGGCGGGTGAAACGCGCATCAGCGTGAGCGCGATTCAGCGAAAATCAACCGAAAAATGAGTCATAGGCTTTGTAGGCCATGTAAGCCGTCAAACCAAATAATAAGTAAGCAAAAATACGCTTGAGTGTTTTGACAGGAAGGTTGTGGGCGGCACGCGCGCCGACTGGCGCCAACACCACGCTGCACACCGCCAAAATAATCAAAGCCGGCCAATAAATGTAGCCAAACATCTCAAAGGGCAAACCTTCTTTGTGCCAGCCAGACCAGACGTAACCGATCGTATTGGCCAGCGCGATCGGAAAACCAAGCGCGGCCGATGTGCCCACAGCCTGATGTAATGGCACGTTGCACCAGAGCATGAAGGGCACAGAGATGAATCCACCACCGGCACCTACTAAACCAGATACGAAACCAATCGTGCCTCCCGCACCCACCGTGCCGACTTTACCGGGCATTTGACGTGATGGTTTGGGCTTTTTATCGCGCAACATCTGAAACGCTGAGTAGCCCACGAACACGGCAAAAAAGAGCGCCAACCAGCCCGTTTTAAGGAAAGAAAAAATAGCCCCGCCGGCAATCAAGCCACCTACGACGATACCGGGCGTCAAGGCCGCGACTAAATCCCAGCGCACCGCCCCCCTTTTATTGTGCGCGCGCACGCTCGACACCGACGTAAACAAAATAGAGGCCATCGATGTCGCGATCGCCGCATGTACGATCAACTCCAGCGGTAAGCCTTGCCAGGTCAGCAAAAGCGTTAAAAAGGGGACGAGCAGCATGCCGCCGCCAATGCCCAATAAACCAGCGGCAAAACCGGTCACACAGCCTAGAATTGCAAGAGCTAGGATAAATAATGGATCCATGAGGTTGAACTCGATCTCGACGCTAGTAAAGTCGCTCAGTATACTGATTGAATACAACCCTTGCCCGCCTCGACCCATTTTCTAAAAGAATGCTGCATGGACTCTCTTGATACCGAAGTATTGAAACAAGCCCGCGAATGGGTGTCGGCCGGTCATACGGTGCATCTAGCAACGGTCGTCAAGACGTGGGGCTCAGCCCCGCGACAGGCGGGTGCAATGCTGGCTGTGCGTAAAGACGGACGCGTCATTGGCTCTGTTTCAGGCGGATGTATCGAGGACGATCTGATCGCTAGGGCCCAAGAAGGAAGACTCCCCACCAAGCCCGAGTGGGCGCGTTATGGAGTGTCTCAGGACGAAGCTGCCCGCTTTGGCTTGCCTTGCGGTGGTACTCTGCGCTTAGTGATCGAGCCCCTGACCCACAGCGACTGGCTCGAGCAGGTCGTCACCACCACCGAGTCGCAACAACTCATCGGTCGCTGGTTAGATATGTCCACGGGCATCTCCACGCTGACCAACGCGCATCCAGGACAACTGACTGAGGTCAAAGAAGACGGCTGCCATTTCATCTATGGTCCACACTGGCGACTTCTGATCATCGGTGCAAACCAAACAGCGCGCGCTCTGGCCCAGATCGCCACGATGCTCGAATTTCAAGTCATTATTTGCGACCCGCGCGAGGAATTCACCGCCGACTGGGACATGCAGGGTGTAACGCTGCAGCCAGGCATGCCTGATGATGCCGTGTTGGAGATTCAGACAGACTCTCGCACCGCCATCGTCGCCATCACCCATGACCCAAAGCTCGACGACATGGCCTTGCTCGAAGCCTTGAAGTCCTCCGCTTTTTATATCGGTGCTCTGGGTTCGGTTCGCAATCAAGCCAAACGTCGCGAACGCCTGCTGAGCTTTGATCTTTCTGAACAGGAAGTTGACAAGCTACATGGACCCGTTGGTCTTCAAATCGGCAGCCGCACCCCCGCTGAAATTGCCGTCGCAGTCGGTGCCCAATTAGTGCAAGTCAGGCGTGCACTCGAAGACGCACGCGTCGGGGGCCTCAGTCAGCCGCCCGCCTCGCCGAACGCTTAGCTGCTGCGCTTGCGAGACTCAATACCGAGTTGCTTGAGCTTGCGATAAAGGTGTGTACGTTCGAGACCTGTCTTTTCTGAGACACGCGTCATGCTGTTGTTCTCGCGCGCCAAGTGATACTCAAAATACACGCGCTCAAACGCATCGCGCGCTTCCCGCAAGGGCTGATCAAGCGTGATGTCACCCAGCAAGCTTTGATCGACGGGCTCGGCAACCACTACGTTTTCCGCCTGGGAAACAGACTCAAAGGTCTGCGGCGCGGCACTACTCGGTGGTGCGACAGGCACAAAGGTGCCGTTTGCCGACTTGGCAACCGGCAAGCGTCCGCGTGCCAAACCCGCAGAGATCGTTTTAAGCAAACGCTGCAAAGTGATCGGCTTTTCCAGAAAATCAATCGCACCGATGCGCGTGGCCTCGACCGCCGTATCGATAGTGGCGTGGCCACTCATCATGATCACGGGCATATCGAGCAGACCCTGAGACCCCCACTCCTTGAGAAGCGTTACGCCATCCGTGTCGGGCATCCAAATATCAAGCAAAACCAGATCCGGGCGTCCACGCAAACGTGCAGCACGCGCCTGAGCCGCATTTTCAGCAAGCTCGATCGTGTGACCCTCGTCATACAGGATTTCGGAGAGCAACTCGCGAATTCCAACCTCATCGTCGACAACCAAAATTCTGGCCATAAATCTTTCACCACCCCTTACACATGAGCATTATCGTTGCCTTGTAGCGGCGCGTCCAGCGATTGCGCCAACTGCGTCAACAAAATCGAAACTTTGGCACCACCCTCGCGCCGGTTGGACAAATCAATACGGCCCTGATGTTCATCGATGATCTTTCGAACAATCGCCAAACCGAGACCTGTACCCTGCGCTTTAGTTGTCACATAAGGCTCAAAAGCGCGTTGCAAAACTTGTGATCCAAATCCAGAACCATTATCCGAGACCGTAAACCTAAGAGCGGGCTGGTCAGGATGTTCGGTATTTTCCCGACTTCCAGCCTGAATCAACTTGGTCGCAACCTCGATCACGCCTCCCTCTGGCTTATCCACCAAGGCATCGCGCGCATTTGCCAAGAGATTATGAACCACTTGACGTAACTGCGTGGGATCGCCCAAAACGGGTGGCAAAGCAGGATCAAGCGAAACCTCAAGATGCCAAGCATGCCGCTCATCCCTTACCATACCATCGATTGGATCCCAGCCATACAGTCCGAGGACCTCATCGACTAACGCATTAAAATCAACCGGCACCATCAATATTGCGGGCTTACGCGCATATTCCTTAAAGTCGTCGACCATATGCTTGAGTGAACTCACCTGATTCACGATCGTATTGGTGGCTCTTTCAAGTAACGCCGCGTCCTGAGGCTCGAGCTTGTGAGCCAGTTTCATGGCCAAGCGCTCGGCCGATAACTGAATCGGTGTCAGCGGATTTTTGATCTCGTGCGCCAAGCGACGCGCGACCTCGCCCCACGCGACGCTTCGGTTTGCGGACATAACCTCAGTGATATCGTCAAAGACCACCATGTAGCCGTTATCGCGGCCATCGACAAGCAGCTGCGTGCCTCGGGCCAGCAGTGTCAGGGTATAGAACTTCGTGTCATCACTTAAGTCAGCGAGCTTGAGCTCAAACTGCTCCTGCCAATGGGTCCGCTCGGAGCCCACTGCGGCATGCTGCGAAAACGCCTGCCGAATCATGCCTGCAAAATCGATCATGCCATCAATCGTTTCCAACGGTCGGCCAGGGGCTGCGCGTAAATCAACACTCAAAATCGCCTGCGCACCTTGGTTAAACGTCGTCAAACGAAACTGCTGATCAAAAACGAGCACCCCGGCCGACAAGTTCGACAACACACTTTCCAGATAAACGTTTGAACGTTCGAGCTGAGCGCGATTGGACTCAACCATTCGGCGCGCCTCTTCGAGCTGGCGCGTCATATCATTGAAGGACCGAGTCAGTTGACCCACCTCATCGTTACTCGGAGGTTCAGGCAAAGGCCGAAAGTCTCCAATACTCACCGCTTGGGTGCCGGAGGCAAGTGTGAGCAAGGGCCTCACGAGTTTTTTGGATAGATATAAAGCAACGGCGATGGCGGCAAATACCGTCAAGAGTAGCGCCAAGGTCAGCGTAACCGCGAAAAGATTGCGCAAGCTTTGACGCGAGAGCGCTAGCTCTTGATAATCCAGATATCCTTTCTGTACCTCGCGCGCGTTTTGAGCGATCTTTTCTGACACCGGTTGTATCAACTGCAACCAACGTGACTCCGACGTCACACCTAGCGTTGTCTCAGCGCGATCAGGGGACCCTAAGGGTACGATCACGCGCAACAGCAGTCCTGCATCACCCAAGTTTGCCGTGGGATCATCCGAGTCAGCCGCCGAATAGCCTCGCGCAGTCCGCAACTGATTCAGGACTGCCGCAGGCGGTAAAGGCGGCAAAAGCGTGCCAATATTGTTGGTGGCAAACGCGATTAAGCGACCGCTTGTTGTAAATACCATCGCGTCGATCGCACCACTCGTCTCTCGCAGGCGCGTCAATACCGCAGCAATGTCGGGATCCGGTGTATTGCTTAAATCAGGCGTCATCGATCGAGCGCGTGCATCGAGCTGAGCCAACTGAGAATCAAGGGCGGCACGACCTAGTGTCAAACCTGATTCAAGAGCGGTGTCCACACGGACATTGAACCAAGATTCAATCGATCTCGACATGAATTGCAAAGATACCGTATAGATGAGCGCGCCAGGCAAGACCCCAATGAGGGCAAACGCCAAAGCGAAACGCGCTGTCAACCGAGAACCAAACTTTCCAATTGAAAATTGTTTCGCCAAACGAAGTGTGAGCCATACGACCCACACAAACAAGGTCAGGGCTAAGCCACCGTTCAACCATAGCAATAAAGCCTGGTATTGCGCCAAAAGCGAGGCATTGCCTGTCGACCATGCTAACAACACAAATAAAACTACCGCACTCGCAATGCCCACACCAAAGACAAGTCGCATAAGGGGATTCATTTCGTGGCCCCTACCTTGCGTACGGAAAAATCAAACGGCTTCCAGGGGCTCGTCAACGACCACGCTCCACGATTGCGTGCATCCAATTGCAACGGTCTCGCCAAATGAGACGTATCGAGTCTAATCCGCACCTCGCCCTCATACCGAACATTGGGCTCGAAACGATCCAAGGGCGCCACCGGCCAACCCCGGACCTTTTCCAGCGCTGCCAACGCGTCCTGGAGAGAAGCCACTGGCAAAAACAAATCACCTGTCGCCACGCGCCATTGTTGGGTCAAGGTGTTGTAGGACATGCGTCGCGTCAGCGAAGTCTCAACGATGGACTTATCGAGCCACCACCAACGCGGTGCTTTAATTTTTACGTCTAGCGTGAAATAAAGAGGGACTCCGCGCTCAGCAGCCTCGAGCACGATCGGACTCAATTTGAGCCCAACATCCAAATCCATGGTGAGGTGACCCTCGCCAATCAATGGTTCAATTTTTTTAACCTGTGCTTCAGCCGCTAATGCAGCACTCTGAACGAGGGCGCAACTCATCAAGGTGAGCGCAAGCAGCGCACCCCTCAGAAAAGCCCAGCCCTTACGTTCAGTCATGATCTTTAACACTTAGACCTTTCGAGTAAACAACGCATAAAAGAATCCATCGTAGCCTGCCGGATGCGCGGCGTCTGGCAGGTGCGGCAACAACTGCCCAGGAGCCGCCAACCTCTCGGCCTGAACATGGCGGGCCGCGAACGCCTGCGCCTGCTTTTCGCCTTCCTCCGGAAAGATCGAACAGGTCACCATGAGTAGTTTGCCACCGGGCGCGACCACACTCCAGAGGGAATCCATAATTTCTCTCGCTAACTTGGCCGTTTGCCCAACGTCTTGCGCGCGGCGCAACCACCGAATATCGGGGTGCCGACTCACAATACCCGAAGCCGTGCATGGCAAGTCCGCTAACACGGCGTCAAAGGGCTTTGCGTCCCACCAAACATGGGTTTTGATGGCGCTTTCAGCGACCAGGCGAATACCTCGACGCATCAAACCCAAACGCTTGAGATTTTGATGCACCCGCTCAAGTCGGACCGCATCGATATCTAGCGCGGTTAAATCAACCTTGGCCAATTCCAACAGATGCGCAGTCTTGCCACCAGGGGCCGCGCAAGCGTCCAGCACCTGCATCCCGTCTTTAGCGTCGAGCATCGGGGCGGCCAGTTGCGCGCCAGCATCTTGCACAGACCACCACCCTTCAGCATAGCCAGGTAGTGACGTAATCGGTCGCGGCACCTTTAAGACAAGACCGGCATCACCAAAGGCCTGCACCTCGATACCCTGCTCGGCAAAAGCCCGTTGGACAGCCTCTAAGGTCGTCGCGCGCACATTCACGCGCAACGTGAGTGGCGGATGCGTATTCGCTGCCAACAATAATGTCTCCCAGTCCTGGGGGTAGTCCTTTTGCAAGCTCTCGATCCACCAGCGCGGATGGTTCCACTTTGCTTCAAGATCGTTGGAGATTTTCGCTAAAGTATCGCTGCGCTCGCGCTGAAAACGGCGCAATACTGCGTTGACCAAACCTTTAAATGAAGCAGTCGAGCGATGCCATTGCGTGGCTTGAACCGCCTGATCTACCAAGGTATGCGCACCATAGATGGGCGTGCCTTCGGCGGGCGTTTCTTCTTGGGCACGGATAGAAGCATCCAAAAGTAGCAAGCTAAGACCGATCAAGGCATACATGGTCGCGCTAGGCGGCTCACGTTCGACGAGTGTGCGACGCAAAGCTTTGGCCATTCCCCAGTGACGCATGGCGTAAAAAGCAAGCGCTTGTGCGGCAGGTCGCACATCTGGGTGAACGTCGGCAAGAGCTTCGGTCAGGGACTGACCGGACTCCACGGCAGCGACGGAACTGGCCGCGGCTAGCAAAGAGTGAGATAGGGCGGGTGTGACTGGATTCATCCCTCAATTGTAGGGTCTTTGGGAGCTCTGTTTGTCAGACGCATCACAACATCTGTCGCAAAGCCAGTTTTAGTCGCCGTGCAAGGTAAAATCACAGACTGTTTAACGCGGGTCACGACTCGCTAGGTCACTCACTATGTCTTCGCCCAAAGTCGGTTTTGTCAGTCTCGGTTGTCCCAAAGCACTGGTGGACTCAGAACGCATCCTCACACAGTTACGAACAGAGGGCTATCAGATCGTTCCCGACTACAACAATGCCGATGTAGTCGTCGTCAATACGTGTGGTTTTATCGACAGCGCCAAAGCCGAATCACTCGACGCGATCGGCGAAGCCATCGCGGAAAATGGCCGCGTCATCGTGACGGGCTGCATGGGCGTCGAAGAATCAGTGATTCGCGCCGTGCATCCAAGCGTATTGGCCGTGACCGGCCCTCAGCAATACGAACAGGTTGTTCGTGCTGTCCATGAGGCTGCGCCGCCCAATGCTTCGCACGACCCCTTTCTAGATCTCGTCCCCCCTCAAGGCATCAAACTCACCCCACGCCACTACGCCTACTTAAAAATATCCGAGGGCTGTAACCACCGTTGTAGCTTCTGCATCATCCCCTCGATGCGCGGCGACTTAGTGAGCCGGCCCGTGGGTGATGTGCTCGACGAAGCGCAACGACTCGCCAAAGCCGGCGTCAAAGAGCTCCTCGTCATTTCCCAAGACACGAGCGCCTATGGCGTTGACGTCAAATATCGCAGCGGCTTCTGGAATGGTCGGCCCGTCAAGACGCGTATGACCGAGTTGTGCTCTGCCTTGTCTGAGCTCGGCATCTGGGTGCGTCTGCACTATGTCTATCCCTACCCGCATGTCGACGAGGTCATTCCCCTGATGGCCGAGGGCAAGATCTTGCCCTACTTGGACATTCCTTTTCAGCATGCCAGTCCACGCATTCTCAAAGCCATGAAACGCCCTGCCTTTGAGGATAAAACCATGGCGCGCATTCACCGTTGGCGCGAACAGTGTCCGGACATTACGCTGCGCTCGACCTTTATCGTCGGCTTTCCGGGAGAAACGGAAAGCGATTTTCAGTACCTGCTGGATTGGATGTCGGAAGCGCAGCTCGATCGCGTGGGCTGTTTTCAATATTCTCCCGTTCAAGGCGCTCCTGCCAATGCGCTCGACGGCGCAGTGCCCGACGAAGTCAAACAAGAACGGTGGGATCGCTTTATGGCACACCAACAAGCCATCTCAACCGAGCGGCTGGCCAAACGCGTTGGGCGAGAGATCGATGTATTGATTGATGAGGTCGACGAAGATGGTGCTGTCGGTCGCTCAAGCGCCGACGCCCCAGAAATCGACGGCTGCGTCTACGTTGACAGCGATACCCCTCTCAAGCCCGGTGATCTCATCCGCGCACGCGTGACGGAGTCGGATGAATACGACCTGTGGGCCGAGAAGATTGGATCTTGATGTGATGCGTGTCGGCTTTGCGGGAACACCTGAGTTTTCTAAACTAGCCTTACAAGCTATGTTGAATGCTGGGTTTCAGGTGCCGCTCGTGCTCACGCAGCCAGACCGTCCCTCGGGTCGCGGACTCAAACTCACCCGAAGCGCAGTCAAGCAACTCGCGCTCGAACATGACATTCCTGTTTTGCAGCCTCGCAGTCTGCGCTTAGACGGCAAATATCCCGAAGACGCGCAAGCCGCGCAGTTGGCTTTGCAACATGCTCAGCTAGATGTCTTGGTCGTCGCCGCTTATGGCTTGATCCTGCCCGCCTGGGTATTGCATACACCGAGCTATGGCTGCCTCAATATCCATGCGAGTTTGCTGCCTCGCTGGCGCGGTGCGGCACCGATTCAGCGCGCGATCGAAGCAGGTGACGCACAAACTGGCGTGACCATCATGCAAATGGACGAGGGTCTTGATACCGGTGCCATGTTGCTCATTGAAGCTCTCGACATCGCCCCCCAAGATAATGCCGCAACCCTCCACGACAAACTTGCCGAACAAGGTGCGCGCCTGATTATCCAAGCATTGCAGGCGCTCCCCGAGGGAACACTAACAGCCACTGTACAACCTGAAACAGGTGCGACCTATGCGTCCAAACTCGACAAGGCCGAAGCGGCTTTGTCTCTGAACGAGCCAGCCGAGTTGTTGGCGCGTCGGATACGCGCCTTTAATCCTGCACCAGGCGCAACAATCAGACTGCCCGGCATCGCCGAGCCGGTCAAAGTATGGGAAGCAGTTGCTTTAGCGGGTGACTCCATCACGCCCAACACTCAAATTGACGGTGATGCGCACGTCATACGCGCAAGCGCTGATGGCATTGATATCGCCACCGGCCATGGCATTTTGCGTTTATTAGCGCTCCAGCGCGCAGGCGGCAAGCGACAGCCCGCTTCGGCTTTTATTGCTGGGTGGTCGTCTTTTTCTCGCTGAGCTTGAGTACTAGGATCGTGGCCGACAAAACAAAAGTAATGATGTTGGCAATGATCATGGGCATGGATTCAATCAGAAGAGCATAACCAAGCCACAGCGCAATCCCTGTTGTAAACATGACGTACATCGCCAGTGAAATCGACGCCGTATCGCGAGATTTAATTGTTTTAATTGTTTGCGGAAGAAAAGCGGCCGTCGTTAAAAAAGCGGCAATGTAACCCAAAGTTTCAATATGCATAGGGAAGGGTTATGCCCGCTCCAGTTCGCGCTGTTCTTTACGCAGCTTGGCTTTAAGACGTGTCTGTTTGAGCAGTGACAGATGCTGCACGAATACCTTACCATTCAAGTGATCGAGTTCATGCTGAACGCACACCGCTAACAGTCCGTCCGCCTCGAACTCATAAGCATCGCCTTGTAAATTCAGCGCTCGCACACGGATTTTCGCAGGTCGATCGACTTCGTCAAAAACGCCAGGCACTGAGAGACAGCCTTCTTCGTAGGTCTTCTGTTCTTCGCTAACGCTCAAAATTTCTGGGTTAATCAGTACCCGCAAATCGCTTTTATCTTCACTGACGTCGATCACCACTACACGCTCGTGCACATCGACTTGGGTCGCAGCCAAGCCTACGCCGGGTGCTTCGTACATGGTTTCCGTCATATCGGCGACAAGCTTACGAATGCGCTCATCCACCACGCGCACAGGTTTCGCAACCGTATGCAGGCGCTTATCGGGATAGTTCAAAATGTTGAGCAGAGCCATAGCGAAAAATCACGTATTTACATAACTAATTTTTATTTTAAATTAATTAAGTCCCAAATTCGATGCATTCCGCACGGTTTGGGGGGTATTTTCAGGACACTTTTGTCCCGTTGAGGTGTATGGCATGTGGCAGACTAGTTCATGCCTCACACTCTCTCCTCAGAAATGCTGACCGCTTGGCTCCGCCTCAGCATGACTCCCGGGCTTGGACCGATTTTGTGCCAACGCCTACTCAGCCACTTCTCCACCCCTCTAGAGATTGAGCGATGCCCACCCCAGCAGCTCGCGGCACGGGTGCCAAAAGCCCTCTGCGAGGCCTTGCTTTTAGCCAGGAGGGAGGCGGTGACGCAACAGATCATAGCGGCCTTGGAATGGGCTCGGCATGACGACCAGTTCGTTTTGACTCAAGATCAAACGCAATATCCTGCCCTACTGAAGCAGATCGCCGATGCACCGATTGTTTTATACGCCAAAGGCGCATTATCACGACTTGAACAGCCCGCTTTGGCGATCGTTGGCGCACGCCACGCGACTGCAGACGGAGTGGAACATGCCAGCGACTTTGCCAGCGCGCTCGCTCGGCAAGGCTGGTGCATTATCAGTGGTTTGGCGCAGGGCATCGACGCGGCCGCGCATCGAGGCGCCCTCCAAGCAGGCTTGACAGCAGGAGGCACCATTGCCGTGCTCGGCACGGGCGCCGATGTGGTGTATCCACGCAACCATGTCGAACTCGTTCGCCGCATCCTCAGCGCGGGTGGCTTACTCATTTCTGAATTCCCGCTCGGCACACCTGCGCGACCCCATCACTTTCCGCGCCGCAATCGGATTGTCGCAGGACTCTCGCATGGCGTGCTGGTGGTAGAAGCCGCGCTTAAAAGTGGTTCGTTGCTCACCGCGCGCTTAGCTGTCGAGATGGATCGGGAGGTCTTTGCGATGCCTGGCTCGATTCATTCACCCCTCTCGCGGGGCCCACATTCTCTGATTCAGCAAGGTGCAAAGCTAGTCGAAAACGCCACAGATATCTTGAGCGAACTCGAAGCATTTTGCGTGCCGCAGACCTTGCTCAGTCCTATGACAACAACAGACTCTTCGCGCAAAGCCCCGCCACGCTCACCTGTTTGGGACGCAATCGGCTACGATCCAGTTAGCGAAGACATTCTGCAGCAGCGCACGAAGATGTTGCCCGCCATCCTACAGTGCGAGCTTCTGACGCTCGAGCTCAATGGCGATATCGAGCGGCGCCCCAATGGTTGGATTGTTCGAGCGCGCCGGCGATCCAAAACAAGCGACTGACCCTATGCACATTCATATTTCTATGTTCAAACGATTTCGTCACGCCCTCATCGCGATGCTATTGAGTCTCGCAGGAGGTTTCGCTGTTGCCCAAGACTGTGCCACCACCATTGAAAGCGATGATGCACTTCGTTACGCTCCGAACATCATCGAGATTCCTCTCGCCTGTAAAACCTTTGCCGTCACGCTCAAGCACACTGGGCGCCTCCCAAAGCTCGCGATGGGACATAACTGGGTATTGGCCAAACTCAGTGACTTGGATGGGGTGGCGCGCACAGGCATGCTTGCAGGCGCGGACAAAGCGTATGTTGATCCAAAAGATACCCGCGTGATCGCGCACACGTCTGTCGTAGGAGGCGGGGAATCATCGTCCGTGGCGTTTGACACGGCCAAGCTCGTTCGAGGTGAACGCTATGGTTTTGTTTGCACATTTGCCGGACATTCGCCGGTCATGCGCGGTGAGATTGTTTTAAAGTAAATCGACTCCGCAAAGCCCTAAACTGTGTAGTCCCGAGCACCAAAAATGGCGGACCCCACCCGAATCTCGGTTGAGCCCTCCTCGATCGCAAGCTCAAAATCACCACTCATCCCCATCGACAAACGGTCAAGTTCGATACCGGTAATCCCCTCTTGCTTGGCCTGATCCCGTAACTGACGCAATTGAGCAAAGCAGCGACGCACCGCGGCTTGGTCTTCGGACAAAATCGCCATGGTCATCAGGCCACGCACACGCAGCGTTTGAAAACCACTCAGCGCTTTCAAAAATGGGACCAACTCTACCGGATCGAGACCGGCCTTGGTTTCCTCAGGTGAGGTTTTGACCTGAACCAACACATCAATCGAACGCCCTTCAAGCTGCAAGCGTCGATCTAATGCCTCAGCCAGCTCCATTCGATCCAAAGATTGCAACTCATGGGCTAGGCGAGCCACTTCTTTCGCCTTATTGGTTTGCAGCTGACCGATCACCACCCACTGGATATCGCAATCCGCTAAAAGAGGCGTTTTTTGAGCGATTTCTTGTGTGCGATTTTCACCGAAGCGCTTATAACCCAAGCTGACTGCGCGTCTGATTGCTTGGTCGTCAAAGGTTTTACTAACCGGCAGTAATGTGACCTCCTCTGGATTGCGACCTACTCGTAGACAGGCTTGAGCCATGCGAGCCTTGATGCTGGCGATGCGTTCGGACATAGCGATGGTGCTCAGGTCTGCGTTCATTTGTTTGAATTTTCTATGTGTTAGGACTTGAATCTATTATGTTACGACATTGGTATTGAGGCATCGGTCGATTCATACATGGACCGAAAGGGCTAAAGGTAGCTGGCACTGCGGACGGGTGGGCGTTGCCCACTTCCCTCAAAATAGGGATCACAGACACATCGACTCCGAACTCGGCCCTGGCGGGCCTCAAACATGCGGAGTCGATTTTGTGTCTGTGATCCCTATTTTGAGGCTCGTCCTGATGCGTCTGCCACCTTTAGCCCTTTCGGTCCATGCAGCTTGGAGCGGTCTGTCCACGGGGGAAAGAGCGTCAAGGACAGGCCGAACCACGTCAGCTGTTGGCGACAAATCAGCTCCGCCTGTCTGAGGCCCGCCAGGGCCGAGTTCGGAGCTGATTCGCCAGCAACTGATGTGGTGAGGGAAGTGGGCGTCGCCCACCCGTCCGCCGCTCTCTCCCCCGTGGACAGACCGCTCCAGACCGCGGATGCCCGAATACCCCAAAACCCATCACCCCACCCGCACAGCATATTTACATTCCCCTACAATATAAAAAAACACCGTGAGGCAAAAATATGTGGGACGTAGTCGTAGTAGGGGGTGGCAATGCCGCCCTATGCAGCGCATTAATGGCACGAGAAGCTGGCGCAAGCGTATTAATTCTAGAGGCCTCGCCCAAAGAGTGGCGCGGAGGTAATTCCCAGCACACACGCAATCTGCGCTGTATGCACGATGCCCCTCAGGACGTTCTGGTCGACGCCTACCCAGAGGAAGAATTTTGGCAAGATTTGCTTAAAGTCACTGGCGGCATCACAAATGAAAAGCTCGCGCGAATGGTCATCCGTGAGTCCTCTACTTGTCGTCCCTGGATGGAAAAGCACGGCGTACGCTTTCAGCCTTCCTTATCTGGCACCCTGCACGTCGCGCGTACCAATGCGTTTTTTATGGGTGGAGGTAAAGCCCTGATCAATGCCTACTACCGCAGCGCAGAAAACCTCGGCATCGACATTTTGTATGACTCTCCTGTCGACGACCTTGAAATCAAAGACGGCAAATTCATCGCAGCCAAGGTTGGAAATAAGCGCTATGAAGGGCATTCCGTTGTCCTAGGCAGCGGTGGTTTCGAGTCCGACCGGACCTGGTTGCGCGAGGCTTGGGGTCAAAACGAACGCGGCGAATGGCCTGCGGACAACTTCTTGATTCGTGGCACCCGCTTCAATATGGGCGTCGTGCTTAAAGTCATGATGCGCGAAGGCGCGGACACGATGGGCGATATGACTCAGGCACACTGTGTCGCCATTGATGCCCGAGCTCCGCTGTATGACGGCGGAATCTGTACCCGCATCGACTGTGTTTCACTCGGAATCGTCGTCAACCGCGAAGCCAAGCGTTTTTACGATGAAGGCGAGGACTTTTGGCCCAAGCGCTATGCGCTCTGGGGTCGCCTGGTCGCCATGCAGCCCGGGCAAATCGCCTATTCAATTATCGATGCAAAATCCGTCGGTAATTTTATGCCGCCTGTGTTTCCGGGAGTCAAAGCCGACACGCTCCCTGAGCTCGCCAAAAAGCTTGAGCTTGATGTCGATACCTTCATGGAAACGGTCAATAGTTTCAATGCGGCCTGCCGAGTGGGGACGTTTGATCACACAATCCAGGACGACTGCCATACAGAAGGCATCGCTCCTGAAAAAACACACTGGGCGCGCCCAATCGACAAAGGCCCTTTCTATGGTTACGCCGTCAAGCCTGGCGTGACCTTTACCTACTTCGGCCTCACTACTGACGAAAAAGCCAGTGTCTTTTTCGGTGGTAAAGCCAGCCCCAATATGTTTGCCGCGGGCGAGATCAATGCAGGCAACGTCTTGGGCAAAGGCTATACAGCAGGCGTCGGCATGTCGATCGGCACGGCCTTTGGCCGAATTGCCGGAACACAGGCGGCCTTGGCAGCAAAAAAAATGAAAGAAGGAGCACCACAGCATGCAATCGCTTGATTCACTGACCCGCGAAGCACAAAGCCTAGCGGGTGCCTCAGAGCACTCCGTTACTTGGCACAACAAAGGCATTACTGAAAATGAGGCCGAGGTTGCTCGTCAGATGCAAATCTGTAACGCTTGCCGGTATTGCGAGGGCTTTTGCGCCGTGTTTCCGGCAATGACTCGTCGCCTAAGTTTTGACAACAAAGCAGACCTGAACTATCTGGCGAACCTCTGTCATAACTGCGGTGCCTGTTTGCACGCCTGTCAATACGCGCCTCCCCATGAATTCATGGTCAACGTGCCTCAAGCAATGGCCAAGGTTCGCATGGAAACCTACATGGATTTCGCGTGGCCTTCTGCAATGGGTGCCTTATACAAACGTAACGGTCTCACCGTAGCGATGGCCACTGCGTTTGGTCTTGCCTTGTTCCTCGTGTTGGCTTTGATTTCACAGGGCACGCTCTGGCATGAGCCCCTTGCTGGTGATTTCTATGCCGTCTTCCCACACAACACACTTGTCGCCGTGTTTGGTTCGGTATTTGGCTTTGCGGTACTAGCTCTTTTCATCGGGCTCGTTCGGTTCTGGCGAGAGATCACGCCGGGGCAAGTCAGTGGCGTCGCTGTTGGTGAAGCCGCTCATTACGCGCTCAAGCTTAAATACCTCGACGGGGGGCATGGCTTAGGCTGTAACGATGAAGACGATAAATTCACCTTGCGTCGCCGTATCTATCACCACTTTACCTTTTACGGTTTCATGTTGTGTTTTGCCGCAACGTCGGTCGCCACAATCTATCACTATGTCTTTGGTTGGGAAGCACCCTACGGCTATACCAGCCTGCCCGTGATACTTGGCACCGTAGGCGGCATTGGCTTGTTGATTGGTCCAGCAGGATTGTTTTACCTCAATAAAAGACGATCACCGCTGCATGGCGACAAAGCACAACAACCGATGGACCGTGGCTTTATCGCTCTGCTCTTTTGGACAAGCCTGACGGGACTCGCCCTGTTAGTCTGGCGCGATACAAGCGCGATGGCACTGCTACTCGCCATCCACCTCGGCGTGGTCATGGCATTGTTCCTCACGATGCCTTATGGCAAATTCGCACACGGTTTCTACCGTTGCGCTGCGCTTCTCAAGAATTCGATCGAAAAGCGGATGCCAAACAAAGTCTCGGCAGGTTCTGAATGATTTAAATTTTCACCTGTTTAATAAAAAACCCGCTGCATGATTAAAATTCACGCAGCGGGTTTTTTACAGTCTAACGGTTCAAAATCCTGCGGTCTTAGAGCCAAACATCCGTCGCAAACCTAGCCATTGCTGAGAAAGAAAACCTCTTCCGTAGTCTCGATTGCCGCCTTCGGGCGCCTGATCATGGATCCCAGTTTTTGCATAGCCAGTTTTGTATTGCGCGGTACCAAACACAATATCCCAAATTGGAAACAGCACAGCAAAGTTGTGACCTCGAGCAGGTCCGGCAGTCGATTCGTTGTATTCGATCGAGTGGTGATAGCGATGAAACTTTGGACTCACGATCAGACGTTCGCCGATTTTTCCAAAAGACATTCGGATATTTGCATGAGAGTAACTTTCAATCAGTTGCGTCAACACGACGATCAATACGAATTGACCTGGTGGCACGCCAATCACTTTAGCAACCAGTACGAAAACTGAACTGCGTAAAAAACTATCTAATAGATGATTGCGGTTGTCGCTCCACATCGTCATTTGTCGCTGACTATGATGAACAGCATGCAAGCTCCAAAACCACGCATAACGATGTTGAGCTCGATGGTAAAAATAATCCACCAAATCAAAAATCAAAATATAAATAATCAAACTGACCCAAGCGATATCGGTGACGCCGGGCCAAATTTGATCGACGTGGAAAGTTGAAATGCCATGCAAGCTTGCCTGACCGAACAAAAAATCCCAGACCGGTCCGATTGAAAAAAATAAAACTAAACGAAACAAACCTAGGCGGTGGATCAGCGTGTACAAAATATCTATTCTGATCTGCTGTTTATCGACCACCGGCTCCGCAGGTCGCAAGCGTTGGATGCCGCCAAATACAACCGCAATCAATATCACTTGCAAGACACCAATGAGCAGCCACATCGAGCCATCAAAAGCATCTTCGATAAAAGCACTTAAGCCCATATGAAAAAATATCGGCTGAACGATCGTTTCGAATAGCCATTGATGAGCGGCGTCAAACAGGTCTTCGGCAGTCTTGATCATTATTGCTTACGCCCAGGTAATTTGGATACAGATTGATAGGAAGGATGCGTATCAAGCGTCGCAAAACAAAATCCTTTTTCTTTCAAGCCTTGAATAAGTGGCTCGAGTACCGCTGGCGCCCAAGGATCTTTACGTGACCAGATTCCGAGATGCGCCAACAAAATATCTCCACCCCGAATATTGCGTAGTGCTTGGTCGAGCAACAACTTGTTAGGATACTTTTCACTAGAGAGTTCGTCCCCTAAAAACCCTGCTGGAGACCAGCCTACATGGGTAAATCCGCACTCTTGCGCCGCTTTGAGCAAAGCTGGAGAAGTGCGACCTCCCGCCGCGCGAAAGAGTGGCAACATGCCTTGACCGGTCATCTCCCTGAAACGATCGACCGGACGCTTGAGCTCAAGACAATAATCCTGCGCTGTCCAGACTTGCGTTTTACCTTCGAGGGGCCCGGCACTCGCCCTCACCCTGAATGTGCCATCCGGCAAGTCAGCCCGCCAATACACATGGTCAAAGGTATGTGAAGCAAACGCATGCCCCTGTTCACTGAGCTTTTTCCACCACGGCGCCCAAACGTCGTCCAAACTTCCGCCGCCTGTGCGCGTGCGTTCGTTGGCCAAGAAAAAAGTCGCACGCACTTGTTGACGCTGTAACACCTCTTCAACAAACGGCGCGATTTCCATGTGCCCGGTATCAAAGGTAAGATAAAGCGGCTTTTTACATACAGCGGCCGGTAAGACTGGCTCAAGGACCTCCGTCCTCGCGCCGGTATCAACGATAGAAAGCTCGACCTGATTGCCTTGCTCGCTTTCAGATTGCGTAGAAGCAAATGCCACGACCGTCAATAGAAATGACGCGCAACAAACCAGCAGTGAACGCTTAATCACGACTCGCATGATTCAACGTCCAAACGCCATGCGGTGATTTACCGACCGGAATTTGTCTGACGACCGCTTTTTTCTCAATATCGATCACCGCCAAACGACTCGCCCATCTGGCTGTCACCAAGAGCGTCTTGCCGTCCGCCATCATTTCCATGCAATCCGGGCCGGCCGGAGTCCGATAGGTATCGACCACTTTCAACGTTTTCCAATCGATACGGCTAATCGTATTTTCAGTGCGATTACTCACAAACACATGTTGCTTGTCTCCCTGCGAGCGAAAGGCGTGCGCACCCTTGCCTGTTGGAATGCGTTGCTTGAGTTCCGCCTTACCATTCGACACATCGTACGCCTCGACCCCGGCCTCACCCGTCAAACCAATCAACAAGGTTTTATCGTCCGGAGTCAAATGCAAGTCAGCAGGAATCTTACCGACCTTGATCGTCCAAAGTCGTTTTTGCGTCGCGAGTTCGATCGCCGTTAACTCATTGCTATCCTGCAAAGTGATATAGGCAATTTTGCTCTTGCTATCGATCGCGATGTGGCTGGGGGTTTTGCTCGCGGGTATACGCTTGACCAGATTGAGTTTGAACTCACCCGCCTTGTTTTCCCAAGTGTAAATATCGATGTGATTGAGACGGTTTGCAGCCGTCACAAACCACTTCATATCGGGGGAAAAACGTAAATGGTAGGGATCCAAAATGCCCGTCATCGTGTATTGAACTTTGGCTGTTCTAGGATCCATAAAGGTGATGGAGTCACCCTCTGCGTTTGCCACCATGATGGATTTTTCATCTGGGGTCAGGTAGAGATGATGCGGCTCCTTTCCAACGGGCACACGCTTGATCTCCGTCCATGTGACGGGGTCAATCACGCTGACATTCGCGTTCAGCGAATTGAGTACCAAAATCGGTGCGTTGGCATTCGGATTGGCATTCGGATTCGCAAAAGCCGTCCATGAATGACCAAAAACTGTTGCCGTCGCAAGCGTGCCGACAATCAAACGTCGACGTGTAAAAGAAACATGATTCATGGGCGGTCAATGTCTAAAAAAAGAGGGTAAAAGTGGTCAATTCTAGTAGTACGTATTTTCGCATACAGACCACTAAAACCCATCATCATTTTTAAAACGAACCCATCAATCACATGGCTATCCGGGCTGCTGCACCTTTGCACCCGGATAAGGCATCCGCATGGTCAAAATCGAAGCAGACTCTGATTCAGTGCAAAACAAACTTTGCCGATCTGCACCGCCGAAGGCGATGTTCGTAACCGCCGAGGATTTAGGGCTCGACCAGACCGCGATCGGCTCGCCACGGGGATTGATGAGCCAGACATAACCCAGGCCAGGATTGGCCATCACCAAGTTTCCCACGGCATCCATCGCTAAACCATCCGGGCCGCTAGGGCCGTATGAAGTAAAAAACTGCCCGACTTTGGCAACGCCCCCGTCAGGCATCAGCGGCACTCGCCAAACACAATTTCCACGCGTAACCCCGACGTAGAGAACGCGCTCATCGAGCGACAAGACCAGACCATTCGGACTCGGCACATTGCTCAGCAAAAGATCTAAGTGACCGGAGGGTCGCAAACGATAGACGCGGCCGGTCGGATCATGCATCCCCGTCTGACCTTGATCGGTGAAGTACAAATTGCCCTGGGCATCGAAAGTCAGGTCGTTGAGCCCTTTGAAGCCCTCCGTATTGCGGCGTGTCAAGTGCGGAGTCATTTGCCCGGTTTGGACATTCAGCCTCATTAACCCATTTTTGTAATCCGTGATGAGCAACTCAGTCTCGGACAAGAACTTCATTCCATTAGGTTCGCCGTCGTATTCGACAATCAGTGTCCAGGTTCCTTTCGTATCAATACGAAACACCCGACCAAAAATAACATCCGTGACATAAAGATTACCCACCGCATCAAACACGGGCCCCTCAAGGAATGAATCCATCGCGACGCCTCCGCGATTGACATCTGCCCACTCCGAGCGCACGCCCGTACGTCGAAACTGGGCAGGCATCTCCGTAAATACTTCGGCCGTTTTGAACTCAGGGGCATTTTTAAAAAACATGGGCTTGACCTCTTCGGGGATAAAAATTGGATGTAACGCTTAATTCTGACAGCTTTCCAGCGGAAAACACTAAAATAGAAGTCTTTAGGAGGCACTATGCGCGAGCTTGATCGTATCGACCTCAAAATTCTAGATGTTTTACAACGCGACGGTCGTATTTCCATGACGGATCTCGCCGAGCGCATCAACCTATCCGCCACACCTTGCTCTGAACGCGTACGTAGACTCGAGCGCGAAGGCGTCATCATGGGCTATTACGCTCGGGTCAATCCAGCGGCGCTCGGCAAAAACCTGCTCGTTTTCCTAGAAATCAAACTTTCGGCCAAGTCCGACGATGTCTTTGAAAAAGTCAAAAAGGAACTGAGTTATGTGCCGGAGGTGATGGAGTGTCACTTGGTTTCCGGAGATTTTGATTATCTGATCAAAGCCAGACTACCCGAAATGAATAAATACCGGCAGTTACTTGGCGAGATTCTTAAACGCCTACCCGGCTCCGCCGAATCCCGCAGCTACGTCGTCATGGAAGAAATCAAGGAAACACTTTACTTAGCGGTTGATCGCTAGGCCCGCGTTTCATTAGGCCCGCTCAAGCGTGCGTACAAAATCCCACAACACCTCATTGTCGGATGTGGCGACATTAAAGCGGAACCAGTTTGATCGACGATCGTTCGGATGAAAATAAGAACCTGGCGCCAACCAAATTCCCCGCTCAAGCGCACGTGTCGCAACATGTGCGCTTTGCTCGGCGTTGATGGGCAGCCGCGCCCAAAGGAATAGCCCGGCGCTCGGCTGTTCAAAAATTTCCATCCCCAACGACTGCATGCTCTCCACCACATGGGTGTGGGCAACGCTTAGCTTATCTTTTAAAAAATCGATATGACGCGCATAATGTCCCTCGCTCAACACATTCGATACGATGCGCTCCGTGACCTCCGATGACGTCAGGCCAACGGCCATCTTGGTCCGCGCAAGATCGGCTAATACCTCGGCATGGGCCGCGACATAACCAACACGCAACGTGGGCGTGATCGTTTTAGAAAAGCCAGAGATATAAATGACACGACTCAAGCCCTCCAGCGCAGCTAGGCAAGGCGCCTCGGGTGGTGCAAGCTCTCGATAGATATCGTCCTCGATGACCCACAAGCCGTCCCGCGTCGCCATCTCCAATAGACGCTGAGCACTCGCCGTGGACAAAGAGGACCCAGATGGATTTTGCAACACCGTATTAATAAAAATCGCTTTAGGCTTGGATTCTTTCAATATGCGCTCGAGCTGAGCAAAATCATGGCCTTCGGCCGTTCGCGCCACGCCAATCACCTTGAGCCCCGCCAGCTGCAAAATCTGCAATAGATTGCAATAACACGGGTCTTCGACAATCACGGTATCGCCAGGCCGCAACAGCGTTCGCACCACGAGATCCAGGGCCTGAGTCGCCCCTTGAGTCAATAAAATATTTGAGGCTTCCACTGGAACAGAGAATCGTCTAAGGGCCGTCGCGATTTGTTCGCGTAACGAAGCCATGCCATACGGGTGACCATAGCCGCCAAAGCGCGGCCCGGGCACGCGACTGAGCGCGCGAAGGGCATGCTGCAGGCCGCTTTCATTGATCCACTCGCCGGGTATCCAGCCACAACCTGCCTTGGTGGGCACAGAATGATCGGCAAAGACGTCCGATAGCAGCCATGCTGCGTTTAGACTGGGTGCGGACCAGATGGGGGACACCGTAGGAGATGCCGCACGCGCATCCGCCACACGATAGGCCGAGCCGCGTCGGGCACTCAGGCGTCCCGCCGAAACCAAACGTTGATACGCCTCCGCTACCGTAAAGGCGCTTAAGGCATGCGTGGCAGCCAGTGCACGCACTGAGGGCAATGCATCGCCTACCCTGAGGGTTCGCCGCTCAATCGCCAGGTTGACCGACTCCACAATCTGCTCCACCAGTGTCCGAGAGGACTGACGGTCGAGCGTAAGAGAAAAAGTGTTGGCCATGGCGGTCTTTTGGTCACAAACCAGTACAGTTATGGGCGGATACACCCGAAATTCAATACAGTTTGCCACAAATCGAATCAACTGTACTGGTATTTATTACGACAGAACCGTTACAGTGAGACATTCGCTTGTTAACTGGAGATTTCCATGAACACCATTACCGAAAACGTCAGCCTGTCCAAAGAAGTGGACATGGAAAATTTCTGGATGCCCTTTACTGCTAACAAGCAGTTCAAGGCAACCCCCCGTATTCTGAAAAGTGCCAAAGGCATGTATTTCACCACCATTGATGACAAAAAAGTCCTCGATGCGAGCTCAGGTTTGTGGTGCGTGAACGCTGGCCACTGCCGCGAAGAAATCACCGAAGCTGTGCACAAGCAAATGATGGAGCTGGACTACGCACCTCCCTTCCAGATGGCGCACCCCATCGCGTTCGAAGCCGCGAAAGCGATCGCAGCTGTCATGCCTGCGGGACTCGATCGCATCTTCTTTGCAAATTCCGGCTCTGAGGCTGTAGATACTGCTCTGAAAATGGCACTGGCCTATCACCGTGCACGCGGCGAAGGACAACGCACGCGTCTGATTGGTCGCGAACGCGGCTACAGCGGCGTGGGCTTTGGCGGCATTTCCGTGGGCGGCATTTTAGCCAACCGTAAAGCGTATTCCGGTGCACTGATCCCTGGCGTCGATCATATTTCGCACACACACAATTTGGCCGAGATGGCTTACAGCAAGGGCCAGCCCGCTTGGGGCGCGCACCTTGCCGATGATCTCGAGCGTTTGTGTGCCTTGCACGATCCTTCTACCATCGCAGCCGTGATCGTTGAACCTGTCGCTGGCTCGACAGGCGTACTGGTGCCACCACAAGGTTACTTGCAACGCTTGCGTGAGATTTGCACCAAGCACGGCATCCTGTTGATTTTTGATGAGGTCATCACAGGCTTCGGTCGTTTAGGCAAAGCCACCGCCAGCGAACTGCTTGGCGTGACACCTGACATTATTACGATGGCCAAGGCCATGAACAACGCCGCCATCCCGATGTCTGGCATTGCAGCCAGCCGTCACGTACACGACGCAATCGTCAACGGCGGTCCCGGCGCAGCGATTGAGTTTTTCCACGGCTATACCTATTCTGCCCACCCCGCTGCCGCTGCAGCGTGTTTGGCGACTCAGGAAATCTACCGTCGTGAAAAACTGTT
>JBILJA010000114.1:0-7438 GCA_044368775.1 Burkholderiaceae bacterium | reverse complement strand
GGTGCTAAAAAAATGGATGACCAAATGGGTAGGCACCTGAGATTAACGTGAATGGCGAACATCAGCAGTCGCGGGCGACACCACTTGCTCAAGCCCATTGATGATTGTGTGACAACTGAACGCAAGTCATTGATTTCATTAGATTTCAATCCCATTCGATCATTCAACGCTGTAGGCGTGGCCCAGTGAGCCTTGAACTTTTACCGAAATTGACCCGCTGAGATCTTTTTTTTGGGCCAGCCCAACAACACCTTTATCCACCTACTTTGGCTGCGGGCCGAATGACTCAATTGCAGCGTTAGCTGCCAGCCGAACTGAGTTGCTTAGTAATGGTGCCCGGTAAAAGCTGTCAATAGCTCACTGAGCATTGCGGTCACATGAACGACCGGTATCGAAGGAACTGCAGTCGTCCTGCTTGACTGGTTAGCCGACCGCACCGAAAACTCGTGGGTGAAAGTCAGCTGCGCGAACCGGAGAATTCACGCTCTCGACCCACAGCGGTCGTCGACGCACTCATTTGCATTGCCATAAAGCTGACGCTCAATTCATCGGCTGCTTTGGACGGGTGTGTCGCGAAAGCTGATGTTCCCGCCAAGCTTAAAGGTTGCTCAGCACCAGTCATTAGGGCGTTTGTCTACTGCCTTGGGGGAATGCCACCCCGGTCAAAGCTCCCACCATGCCAATGCGGTCGGCGTGCTGACTTCTAAGGGTAATCCATATATTTCGAAGTCGAAAATAGACTTGCGAATTCGAAAAAAACTGTCATGATTAATTTATAAATCAACCTAGATTTTGGGAAATTCGCATGAGCCCTATCAGTTTTTCGGTCGAGGGAAAACATGTCTTGATCAGCGGAGGCTGCGGTGGAATTGGCAGTACCTTCGCTCACGCGTTCCTTATGCACGGCGCTCACGTGACCGTGACCGATCTCAAGCCACCACAAGACGACCTTATCAAGGCCGGTGCACATTTCGAGGCGCTTGACGTGACCAGTGACGAAGCCGTGCTTGCGTTATCGAAAAAAATAGACACGCTGGATGTGTTGATTCACTGCGCTGGCAAGCTCAAACGCTGGGAAGAGCACCAGCCAGAAGTCTTTCGCGAAATCGTCGACATCCATCTTTTTGGCAATGTTCGATTGGCTGCAGCTTTCAGGCCCCATCTGAAAAAGACCCGAGGCTGCCTGATCAACATTGGATCGATGTACAGCTATTTTGGAGCCCCTCAGGTGCCTGCCTATGCCGCCGCCAAAACGGCCATCATTGGCCTGACCCGTTCACTGGCCTTGGCTTATACCGAGGACGGCATTCGGGTCAATGCAATAGCCCCTGGATGGATCGCCACCGACATTAGCCGTGGTGGGCGCGAAAATCCCGAATTCAACGACAAACTCATGGATCGCTTGCCCATTCAGCGGTGGGCAGAACCTGATGAACTCTCAGGGACAGCGATTTTCCTTGCTTCCAGCGCCTCGGCTTTGATCAATGGCGTGACGATTCCGGTTGATGGTGGATACACCTCCGCCTGATTTGGAAAGTGGTTAGTTCATAGACGTTTTAACAAAAAGGAGATTGAGATGAGACACAAGCTTGGCGTCCTGGCCGCAGCGGCCGCGATGGTTTTCATTTCTGGTTCGGCCTTGGCGCAGACCTTCAACTGGAAGAAACACGATGGACAGACTATCAATCTGCTCCTGAATAATCATCCTTGGTCGCAGGCCATCAAGGACATGTCGGGCGATTTCACCGCTAAAACGGGGATCAAATTGCGTGTGGAGGTTTTCAATGAGGAGCAATACCGAGCCCGCTTGAACACCATGCTTCAGGCCAAATCCAGCGATATCGACGTGTTCATGTCGCTCAAATTTCGCGAAGGCGCCATGTATGACAAGGCCGGTTGGTACGCTAACCTGAGTCCGCTACTAGCTTCGTCGGCTTCAACTTCACCTGATTTCAACTTCAATGACATTGGAGAAGGCTTACGCCGCGCTGAGACCATCGGTGGCAAATTAGTGGGACTTCCCATTAACCTTGAAGGCCCACTCTTTTACTGGAACAAGGACATCTTCCAGAAGTGCAACGTTGCTGAGCCAATGTTCTTAGAGGACCTGCCTGAGACCGCAGCCAAACTGAAAGCTTGCCCGGCGCGCGGTGATGCGACAGTTTGGGCTGCACGCGGTATTCGCGGCGCGATCTCTTATGCGGTATCCGGCTTCATTTACAACAGTGGAGGCGATTTTTCGAGTGCCAACGGCAAGCCCAGCATGTGCAATCCGAACAGCATCAAGGGTGCCGAGCTGTATGCGACGATGCTCAAAGATTACGGCCCTCCCGGTGCCGCAAATCACACCTTCACACAGGTGATCGAGATGCTAGGCCAAGGAAGATTGGCCATGACGCACGAATCGTCCAATGAATTCGCCAACATCATGAAGTTCCCTGGCCGTGACAAGGACATCGGTATCAAAGTGCTGCCCAAAGGTAAGGCTACGGGAATTTCAAAGCCCATCGTTTTTGGCTGGGGCGTCTCGGTCTCCAACTTCTCAACCAAGAAGGATGCTGCTTGGTACTTTCTGCAATGGGCCACCAGCACAGAAATGCAAACCAAGCTCGTCAAAAACGGCGTTGCGCCCCCACGTGCATCGGTGTTCAACGGACCAGAGTTCAAGGCCTGGACCACAGAGTTGCCCGTTCGCCAATCTTGGGCCAACGCGTTGGTCGAGATCAGTAAGACCGGTACCGCCATCTCTTACCCTCCGACCGAGCGCGTGGTTGAGGCGCGTGAAATGGTAGGTGCAGCTGTTCAAAAGGTTTTCCTGGGACAAGGCAACGCCAAAGACACCCTGTGCGCGCTTGACGGTGACCTGGCCAAGCTTCAGTAAGGTGTAGAAAATGAAGGCACAGCGGGCTGCATCACTCCATGGGCTCATGTGGCCCGCAGTGGCCTTTGTCATCTTGATGGTCGTGTTTCCATTTGGCTACGCTTTTTGGCTGAGCCTGATGGATTACAAAATAGGACAGCCCCAACAATTTATCGGGCTGGGTAACTATCGAGCGCTTTTGGTCGATGAGCAGTTCTGGAACGGGGCCCGACTTAGTGCGATTCTTTATGTCAGTGCACTTGCTGTGCAACTCGTTTTAGGAGTTGCCTTAGGAATGCTGCTGCATCGCGTGCAAGTCATGCGAGGCCTGGTGCGCACATTGATGGTTTCACCTTTTATGTTGCCACCCGTGGTCATTGGAATGATGTCCATCGTGATACTCGATCCTGGCATGGGAGTCGCCAATTTTTTACTGAAATCGGCCCACCTGCCTACCAGCCTTTTCTTGGCTTCTACCGATTACGTCATCTTCACCGTGGTAATGATTGACACTTGGCAGTGGACACCCTTTGTAGCCCTGATTGTGTTGGGTGGATTGCAATCGCTTCCCACCAAAATTTATGAAGCAGCTTCGATCGATGGTGCCACCGGTTGGCGTGAATTTTTTTACATAACCCTACCCCTTTTGGGGCCCACAATTTTAACCGCTGCTGTACTTCGCAGCGTTGATCTGCTGCGCTTTTTCGATGTGATCTACATCACCACACAAGGTGGTCCAGGTTACGCCTCGTCAACACTCAATATTTACGCTTATCGCAAGGCCTTCGAATTTTCAGACCTTGGCTATGCGTCAGCCTTGATGATCACACTTAGCACCATTGTGCTGGGCGCAGTTCTGGTGTTTTCGCAATTGCGAAAGAAGGTGACTTGGTGAAAAAAATTCTCCTTAAATACCTGATGGGACTGCAAGTTTCGGTATTGTGCATAGCACTTTTCGCACCCATCGCTTGGATGATTCTGGCCAGTTTCAAAAACCGAGCTGATATCACCAAATATCCACCTGAGCTGTTTTTTTCGCCTACCCTCGAGAACTATTCCCAGCTGTTCACTCGGACCGATTTTCTGGAAAATACCCTGAACAGTTTTTATGTTGCTGGGGGTTCTACTTTGCTGGGCTTGTTGCTCGCTGTGCCAGCTGCATACGCCATCTCTTGGCACCGGCTGGTCTGGCCCGCAACCCTGACTCTGTTTGCTCGCATGGCGCCCGGGACCCTATTCTTGTTGCCGTGGTTTATTATGTTTTCCAATGTTGGGTTGTCAGGCACCCACTTCGCCTTGATTATCACGCACGCGGTGATCACAGTGCCCATCGCTTTATGGACCTTGTTGCCCCACTTTGATGGCCTGCCTCGCGAGTTGACGGAGAGCGCACAGATCGACGGTTGCGGCCCGCTCAAGATTTTGCTGTTGATTGCCCTGCCCGTTGTCATGCCGGGGTTGATCGTGGCGGTGATCCTGTCCTTCATCTTCTCGTGGAACTATTTTCTTTTTGCTCTTGCACTGTCCGGCATTTCATCCAAGACGGCCATTGTGGCGTCCTTTAATTTCATCGGCGAAGGTGTCACCAACTGGGGAGCTCTGATGGCGGCCGCAACTGTTATAGCCTTGCCGCCGATCATTCTGACCTTTGTGATCCAGCGAAAGCTAGTGGCCGGTCTTGCATTCGGTGCTGTGAAAGGGTAATGGCATGAAGGCGGCTAGTTTTGATGGCGATGGTCAAATTTCGATAGCAGATGTCCCTCTGCCCGTCGTTGGGGTGGGAGAGGTCTTGCTGCGGGTTGTGGCATGTTCTCTGTGCGGAAGCGACTTGCGCCCTTGGCGTAAGGGCTGGCCCGTCACGCCCGGACACGAAATATTTGGGGTGGTCCATCAACCCGGTCACTCCCTACATGGAAAACGGCACCTGGTCTATCTTCCCGTCTGGTGCGGTCACTGTACCGAGTGCACAGCCGGTCACAACAACATTTGCCGTAATGCAAAAGAATTGATTGGCTGGCAGCGGCCTGGTGGTTACGCACAATACGTCAGCGTGCCCGATCAATGCCTCTTGCCGGTTCCCGATGACATTCCTGATCATTTGGCCCCCCTGCTGCTTGACACAATCGGTACGGCCGGTCACGGTGTTCGCCTAAGCCAAAAAATCGTCAGCTCTGGCAAGGTCTTGGTGATGGGTGCTGGTCCGATTGGGCTAGGTGGCCTGCTGGTGCTCCAGCATTTTGGCTTTGAGCGTATTGAGATATTCGATCCGAATCCGTTTCGGCGCAGATTTGCCGCTTCGCTCGGCGCAGTTGCCCTGGAATCGCTAGACCCTGCAGCGGCCTATGACCTCGTCTTGGAGTGCAGTGGCAAGGATGCGGGGCGACAGACAGCCCTCGAGGCGGTGAGGGCCAATGGAGCTGTGGTGCAACTGGGTGAGTCTGACACTTGGCAGGTTAATGAGACGAAGGCCATTCGACGCAAAGATTTCTACTATATTCGCTCGTTTTACTTCCCGATCAGTGAGTACGCAGAAAACATCAAAATCCTGCGCCAGGCCAGATCCCAGTTCGAGAAACTGGTCGATGCCCAAGTTCCTTTAGATGGACTTTCCGACCTTTTTGTGCAATTCGCCGCAGGCGATCGCATCAAGCCCCAACTTCATATTCATGAGTGATTCCCTTATGGCAGGCGTCTCAATTTGCAATGTCAAAAAGAATTACGGCGATGTCAAGGTCATTCGTGATCTGAGCGTTGAAATTCAAGCTGGTGAGTTTTTGGTTTTTGTAGGTCCCTCGGGATGTGGCAAATCCACACTTCTTCGCATGATCGCGGGGCTCGAGAGCTTTGAGTCTGGCGAAATTCATATCAACGACAAGCGTGTCAATGACCTTCACCCAAGCATGAGAGACATCGCCATGGTGTTTCAGGAGTACGCGTTGTATCCGCACATGTCGGTACGTAAAAACATGGGCTTTGGGCTGAAGATGCGCGACTATCCCGCCCAAGAAATCAACAGGCGCATTGAAGACGCTGCGGCGATACTGCAGATTGAACCTCTGCTCGAGCGCAAGCCGCGCGAACTTTCGGGTGGCCAACGCCAACGCGTCGCCATGGGGCGTGCCATTGTGCGTAACCCTCAAGTGTTTTTATTCGATGAGCCTTTATCCAACTTAGATGCCAAGCTTCGGGTAGATATGCGAAGCGAGATCAAGGCGCTCCATCAGCGACTGAAAACGACGTCTGTCTACGTCACCCACGATCAGGTAGAGGCCATGACCATGGCTGATCGGATCGTCGTGCTCAATAAAGGCGAAATTGAACAGCTGGGTACCCCGCTAGAGCTTTACAACGCACCCGTCTCACGCTTTGTCGCCGGGTTCCTTGGGTCACCGCCAATGAACTTTTTACCCGTACGGTTGCAGCCGGGTCGAATCGACTTGCTCAACGGTCATGACATACCTTACGCAGGTTCTTTTTCGGGTGCCGCAGAATTGGGGATACGACCGGAAAATTTGTCGGTTGTCGCGGATGCTGACAATGCATTGATTCGTGGCGTCGTCGCTCTGATTGAGCCCCTCGGTGCCGACACACTGATCACCATCAAGAGCGAGATGCACAAGTTTGTCGTGCGCGTGATCGGTGCCTCCTTCATGCGACTTGGAGACCGCGCAGGCCTCACCTGGCACCCAAACGACCATCATATATTTGAAGGCGCCAGCGGAAAGAGACTGACATGAGTCTTCTTGTCTGTTTGGGCATGGTTGTCAAAGACATCGTATTTCGTGTGCCAACCATTCCTGCCTTGCCCCAAAAGCTAACCGCTCATGAGTTGCGCTGCCAGTTTGGTGGAATGGCAGCGACCGCAGCGGCCTCTGCTGCGGCGCTCGGGGGCAATGTCGAGTTTTGGGGGCGAATAGGCGATGACGAATCAGGCCAAGAGGCCTTGCACGCTTTTAGCAAGCGTGGCGTCAAGACGCGCGTGAGCGTCACCGTCGGTACCAAGTCGCCCATGTCTGCAGTCATCGTCGATGACGCAGGGGAACGCATGCTGGCCGTTTACGCTGGCCAACTTGATCCAGCGACCGATTGGCTGCCACTTGAAAATCTCCATGGCGTGGGTGCTGTACATGCTGATTTTCGCTGGGCCGAAGGGGCTTGCGCGCTTTACCAAGCCGCACGCTTGCGGGGTATTCCACGGGTACTCGATGCGGACGCAGGTAACAACGAAGCGGTTCGGTCCCTGATCGGACTGGCCGATCACGTTATTTTTTCCGAACGCGGCCTAAAAGGGATTGCTGGTGATGTGCCGGCCGATCAGGCGCTACTTCATGTGGCTATGGAAGCAGCTCACGATCCTTCAAGGGTGATCGGTGTGACCTTGGGTGAAAGGGGCAGCCTATTTTGCTACCAGAGCCAAATCCACGCCTTTCCTGCGCATCGAATCACGCCAATCGATACCAATGGAGCAGGTGATGTGTTTCACGGAGCCTACGCGCTATCGCTGGCGCGCGGGCACTCTTGGATGCAATCTGTTGCTTATGCCACGACCGCGGCCAGCCTGAAGTGCACGCGGGATCA
>JBILJA010000015.1:0-27395 GCA_044368775.1 Burkholderiaceae bacterium | reverse complement strand
GTGCGGGCAAGCTGTAATTGGGCGTGCGCTGAAACACTGTCAAGTGCGCCGCGCTCGCCGCGATCACGGGAATTGCCTGAATGCCTGTCGAGCCCGTACCGATGACGCCAACGCGTTTGCCAGCAAAATCCACGCCCTCGTGCGGCCACTGACCGGTGTGATACCACTTGCCTTTGAAATCAGACAAGCCTTTGATTTTGGGCATGTTGGCCGAGGAGAGGCAACCGACTGCGGTGATCAGGAACTTGGCGCTGTAGGTCTTGCCGTTCTCTGTTTTGACTAGCCAACGATTGGTCGCTTCATCAAAATGCGCTTGCGACATGCGTGTATCGAGTTCGATATCGGAGCGCAGTTTAAGTTTGTCCGCGACAAAATTTAAATAGCGCAAGATTTCAGGTTGCTGAGGATAGCGCTCTGACCACTCCCACTCTTGAATGATTTCTTTGGAAAAGTAATACATGTAGGTGTGGCTCTCGGAGTCGCAACGGGCGCCTGGATAACGATTCCAGAACCACGTGCCTCCGACTCCGCTCCCCGCTTCGAGGACCTTGGCAGTCATGCCAAGCTTGTCCCGCAAGCTGTAGAGTTGATACATGCCCGAAAAGCCAGAGCCTATGATGATGGCGTCTAATGTCTGCATGGAATATTCTGCTGTCTCTTAGGTTTGAAAGGATCCAATGATTCTGATTATTTTTTCAGAAATAGTACATCAAACCGTGACAAATGCATGGGGAGTGGCATTGATTTCCCTGATGGCTTGGTCGAGTTATTCCGAGTTATGCTGATCGGCAGGTTAAAAATACCAATGATGAATGAAAAAAGGGGGAGTGATGACAAAAGAACTCGGCAAAGGAACCGTCCTCTGTGACGTCGATATGCGTGGGGTCGTGACCGTGACCTTGAATCGTCCGCAGGTTAATAACGCCTATAACGGCGACATGATTGCAGGACTGCACGAAGCGCTTGATTTGTTGGGCCCCAAGCCTGATGCACGGGTGGTAGTGATCAAAGGTAACGGCCGTCATTTTCAAGCGGGTGCTGATTTGGCTTGGATTTCCAGCGTTTCGCACACTTCGCCCGCAGAAAACGAACGGGTGTCGCGCTTGACCGCCGAAGCAGTCCGCCGTCTGGATATCGTGCCGATTCCAACCGTCGCGCTGATTCAAGGTGGGTGTTTTGGGGGCGGTACAGGTATCGCTTCGGTGTGCGATATCGTTGTGGCCGCAGACAATGCTGTTTTTGCCATTACCGAAGCCCGTTGGGGGTTGATCGCCGGAATTATTTTGCCTCAACTCTGCCAGGCCATGGGTGTGCGGAACGTGCGACGCTATGCTTTGTCTTCCGAACGTTTTGGTCCGGATGTGGCGCTTCGCATTGGATTCGCGCACGAGGTCTGCAAGCTCGAGGAACTCGAGGCTACGGGGGCGCGCATTGTCGATGCCTTGTTGATGAACGCACCAGGCGCAGTGTCAGCGACCAAGCTGCGAACGATGGCAGTCGCCGGGTCCTTTCTAGACGATGCGCTGTTTGACGATCTAATCAAACAGCACTCGGAGATGCGTCAACAGGCCGAGGCCGCAGAAGGGACGGCATCTTTTATCGAGAAGCGTTTGCCTAGCTGGTATCCCGGCCAGTAAACGCTTTGATCTATGCGGTGTTGAGCGACTGGTAAACCGTTGTCTCGAAATCCGTAAACAGTTTGATCGCGGACGTGTCGACGAAAGGCAAGATCTGCATCATCAATACGCCTGCGATCTTGCGGGCCGGGTCGATCCAGAAATAGGCGTTGGGCAAACCCGCCCACGCCAAACTGCCGGCTGAACGACCCGTAGGCGCTGTCGCTTCATTCATCATGAAGGTCAGCCCCCATGTTTTTTCCACGCCAGGGAAAAACTCCGCATCCAGTGACATGTTGGGATTGACCGTGTGTAGCATCTTGACACGCAGCGGTCCCATCGCATTTTTAGACATCAGCGCGACGGTTTCAGGTTTGAGAATCTGTTGCCCGTTAGCCTGCCCGTCGTTGAGCATCATGCGGGTAAAGCGAAGATAGTCGCTCGCGGTGGAGTACATGCCGCCACCCCCGGGGTCGACCTCGGGCTCTTGCGGGACTTCGAAATCGAGCACGCTCAGAGATTGATCGGTGGCGTTGCGTAAATGCACTTTGGCCACGCGCGCCCGCATGTCGGGGGTGATTTTGAAGCCGGTACTGTGCATACCCAAGGGCGCAGTGATGTGTTTCTGGAGGTATTCGCCCAGACGCATACCGGTGACAGCCGAGATCGCCAGTCCAATCCAGTCGATGTTGATCCCATACTCCCAGCGCTCGCCAGGGTCGAAGGAAAGCGGGATATTGAGCGCATTGCGTTGTCCCGAGCCCGCGCGCGGCAGTTTGTGCAGTTTGAGAAAGCGCGAGGAGTTCTCACTCCAGATATCCGAGGTAAAACCTGCGGTGTGCGTCATCAGGTGTCGCAGCGTGATCGGCGTTTTGGGCGGCCGCAACATGGGCTGCCCCTGCGTATCCCACCCCGTGATCACTTGGATCGCGTCGATCTCGGGCAGGATGCGCCCGATGGGCGCATCGAGCTTGAGTTTGCCTTGTTCGACCAGTTGCATGGCCGCTGTACCCACCAAAGGTTTGGTCATGGAGGCGATCCACATCACCGTGTCTAAGGTCATCGGAGCGGGTTGACCTTGGGCGCGTAATCCAAAGGCGCCTTCGTAAAGCGTTTCAGAGGCATCCGTCACCGCTGCAGCCGCACCTGGGATGCGGCCATGGGAAATTGCCTCGTTCAGCACGTTGTCAGCTTGACGGCTGAGCAGAAGTCGCTGACTTTGCGTGGCGGCTGTAAGGCGATGCGGTTGAGTCATGGAAGGCGGCCAATATGAAAGCAAGGAGGATATAGGAAGAGGTTAGGAATTTATACACGAAGGTCTATTCCGACCGTCAAGTTATTTCGGCGATAGAATCGGTGCATGAGACATTCCAACCGCAACTCCCCCGATTTTTCTCACGACCCCAATCGTCCTAACGTTCAACGTCAACGAAGCGACTGGCGCATTATTGGTGACCTGCTCCCCTATTTAATGAAGTACAAGATGCGCGTCGCGCTGGCCGTGGCCTGTTTGCTCGCCGCTAAATTCGCCAACTTAGGCATCCCGATCATGCTCAAGCACATGGTCGATGCTTTGGATGTTCGAAACAATACCGCAGGCGCGTTGTTGGTGGTGCCGATCGCATTGATCATCGGGTATGGCTTGCTGAGATTTTCGTCCTCTCTTTTTACTGAGCTACGTGAATTGTTTTTCGCACGCGTCACGCAACATGCTGTGCGACAGATTGCACTCGAGGTTTTTCAGCATCTTCATGCGCTATCGCTGCGGTTTCACCTTGGACGGCAAACGGGTGGCGTGAGTCGAGATATCGAACGCGGCACGCGTGCCATCCAATCCTTAGTCTCGTTTTCTCTCTACAGCATAGTCCCCACGCTGTTTGAGTTTTTGTTGGTGTTGGGCTATTTCGCTTACAACTACGATATTTGGTTTGCGGGCATTACGCTTAGCGCCTTGGTCATCTACATCATCTTTACCATTTACGTGACCGAGTGGCGCACGCACTTGCGCAGGACCATGAACGATATGGATTCACGTGCGAATCAAAAAGCCATTGATTCATTGCTGAATTTTGAAACGGTGAAGTATTTTGGTAACGAAGCTTTCGAAGCCAAACGTTACGACGAAAATTTGCTGCGTTATCAGGCCGCTGCGATCAAATCACAAAAGTCTTTGTCTTTATTAAATGTCGGTCAGCAAGCCATTATTGCAACGGGTTTGGTGTTGATCCTTTGGCGTGCAACGTTAGGCGTCGCAGACGGCTCAATGACGCTAGGCGATTTGGTACTGGTCAATACCTTGATGATCCAGCTCTACATTCCTCTAAATTTTCTTGGCGTGATTTACCGTGAAATCAAACAGTCGCTCACGGATCTCGATCGGATGTTTACCTTGCTTGAGTCGGATCGCGAGATTGCCGACGCACCGAACGCACCTGCCTTAAGGATCGCCGATCAAAAGAATGGACCTGAAGTACGTTTTGAAAATGTATCGTTTCACTACGAGTCCAATCGTGAAATTCTGCACGATCTGAGCTTTGTGATGCCGGCGGGTACCACGACGGCCGTCGTTGGGCGAAGCGGCGCGGGCAAAAGTACCTTGGCGCGTTTGCTATTCCGTTTTTACGATGTCCAGCATGGTCGGATTTTGTTGGACGGACAAGACTTACGTTCGGTACAACAGAGTAGCTTGCGTCAAGCACTCGGGATCGTTCCGCAAGATACGGTCTTGTTTAACGACACGATTGGCTACAACATCGCCTACGGAAGACCGGGTGCGTCCGAGCAAGAGGTGCAGGCCGCGGCGCGCGCGGCGCAGATGGATCAATTCATCGAGCATTTACCCGACGGGTATAAAACGCAGGTGGGCGAGCGCGGACTCAAACTCTCGGGCGGTGAAAAGCAGCGAGTCGCGATCGCACGGACTTTGCTGAAAAAACCCGCCATGTTGATTTTTGATGAAGCGACCTCTGCGCTGGATTCCAAGACCGAACGCGCGCTTCAGGACGAGCTCGCCAGTCTCGCGCGCAATCACACCACCTTGATCATCGCGCATCGTTTATCGACGATCGTGCATGCCGATCAGATTTTAGTGATGGAGCATGGGCGGGTGATTGAGCGAGGCACGCACCAGGACTTGATCGCCGCCGATGGTGCCTATGCGCAGATGTGGCGGATGCAGAAAAGAGAAGAGGGTGAGAGCTGACGCTCTGCACCCCCTTTGTCGATATCCCGTCAAGACTGTCGAGATATCGAACGTTTAGCGCATGTCAAAACCAAGCTGTTTCAGCGCATCGACCAGCAGGTCGCGTCCAGCCATCGCCTCTGGTCCGCGGACACGATTCAGTGACTGAATGTGCCAGGGGCCGAGCGGCTTCATGGCTTGTTCGGCATAAAACTTTTCCATCGTGACGTTGTACGCGTCGACGGCTTCTTTGTGCGCGGTCGGATGGTAGGTTTCTCTGTGCAGCACTGCGCTTTGCGGCAAGCGTGGCTTGACGACGTTTTTAGCGGTCGTGGCAGGATCAGGATGGCCTACGCACATACCAAAAGTCGCAAAGCTCATGGGTGGGAGGCCTAACTCTTTGGCGACGTCTAATGGCTTGTTACGAATACCACCGATATACACAATACCCAAGTCGAGAGACTCAGCAGCGATCGCGGCATTTTGGGCGGCCAGCGAGGCATCGATCGTACCCATCAACAGCATTTCGAGGTAGTTCAGACTTTCATAGGCATGCTGATGTTCATCGCCCAAGGCTTTAAGCCGGGCGAGATCGGCGACCCAAACTAAAAACAATGGACAGGCACTAATCCACTTTTGATTGCCGGCCATCGCTGCCAGACGGTCTTTGCGACCCTGGTCCTCGACCGCGACCACACTCCAAGTTTGGAGGTTGGAGGAGGTTGAGGCGGACTGGGCCGCCGCCACCATGAGCTCCGCGGTGTTGGGCGCTAAGGGCTGATCGGTAAAGCCGCGTACCGATTTGTGCTGGAACAAGGTTTCGATCGTAGGGTTCAACGCGTCGAGGACTTTAGTGCCTTGTCCGTAACGTGCTTTGAGGAGCGTCTCGAGGTCTTTTGTTGTTTGTGTGCTCATTTGCTTGCTTTCCGTTGCGTCATGAAGATGCCATAGCATACCTTGGGTTACAGTCATTACCAAAATGCAGAGGAGCACACGTTGACTTTAGAGGAGCAAAAGCGCCGCCGTCGGGCGATGTTGCTGTTGGCACTACTCGTGCTGGCCTGGGGCCTGAATTGGGTGATCGCCAAGATGACCCTCGAGTATGTGACGCCGGTCTGGGTGACCGCGTTGCGTTTGTTGCCGGCTTGTGCGTTGTTTTTTGTACTGTGTCTTGCGACGGGGCGGCTGCGTATTCCCGTCAAAGCGGATCTGCCCGTGGTGTTTAGTATCGGCTTGCTTCACATGGTGGGATTTTCTGTATTGGTCAGCGTTGGCTTACAGTTTCTTCCGGCGGGCAAGTCGATCGTGCTGGCCTATACCTCGCCGCTCTGGGTCGTTCCTGCCGCCTGGTTTTTTCTGCGAGAGCCCTTGACGGTCAGACGCCTCCTGGGTTTACTGATCGGACTCTCAGGGGTGGTGTTGATCATGCAGCCCGGACAGATGGATTGGAGTGATTCCAATATCGTTATCGGTCATGTGTTGATGCTGACAGGAGCCCTTTGTTGGGCGATTTCTATCGTGTACGGACGTGTACACAAATGGGTGACGCCGCCCTTTTCGTTACTGCCTTGGCAAATGCTGGTTGGAGGTGTGGTTCAGTTGGTGTTGGCGTTGGTGCTTGAAGGCATCCCGCAGATCAACTGGACGCTCGAGCTTTGGTTGCTCATTGGTTTTAACTGTCTGATCGGCAACGGAGTGGCGTATTGGTTGATGAACTTGGTCAGCCGAGACCTCCCTGCGGGAATGGTGTCGATGGGTTTGCTGGGTGTACCAGTGATTGGCTTGGTTTGTGCGAGCCTATTCTTGGGTGAGACACTCGGATTGCCCTTGTTATTGGCCGCAGGACTGATTATTGTGGGCATCGTGCTGGGCACGATGTCGGGGCGTAAAAAAAATATTGAGCAGTAAATAATTTAAGCGATCTTCATTTAAACGATCTTCATTTAAGCGATCTTCATTTAAACGATCTTAAGGAGCTACTCATCATGAGTCAAACGGAATCAGACCTCGGCTTCGCCTCGGATGAGGACGTGCCGATTGCCTACATGACCCGAACGCGCGATTGGTATCTTGCTTTGGGTTACGGTAATCCTTATCGTTGGGCGCATTACGCTGAGGTGCCGTATACACCCTTGCGCAAGCCGCTTGCGCAAATGACCGTGGCCTTGGTCTCCACCGCTTCACCTTACGATCCCGCCAAAGGCGAGCAAGGCATTGGCGCGCCCTACAACGCAGAAGCCAAGTTTTACAAGGTCTACTCAGGCGATGTCCGGCAAGACCATGATGTGCGCATTTCTCATGTGGCCATCGATCGAAAAAACACCACGATGGAGGACAGCCGAACATGGTTTCCTTTGCCTGCCCTGAGAGAGGCTGAGGCGGCAGGACGTATCGGACGTTTAGCTCCGCATTTCTTTGGTATCCCCACCAATCGCAGCCAACGTCATACGATCGAAGTGGATTGCCCTGAGGTTCTTAGGCGTTGCCAAGCGGACGGTGTGGAAGCAGTCGTGCTTGTTCCCAATTGTCCGGTGTGTCACCAAACGCTGAGTTTGGTCGCACGTTATCTCGAGGCTGCCGGTATTTCGACGGTATTACTGGCATGTGCCAAAGACATCGTTGAACACTGTGGCGTTCCACGTGCGATGTTTAGTGATTTTCCTCTTGGTAATGCCGCTGGCAAGCCGAACGATCCCGCTTCGCAGAGTGCGACACTCGAGTTGGCGTTCCGTACCTTGGAGTCGGCACCTGCAGCACGTACGACGGTTCAATCGCCTCAGCGTTGGAGTGCGTCGCATGCCTGGAAACAAGACTATTCCAATGTGGCGCGGGTGAGCCCACAAGAATTGGCCCGGTTACGTTCCGAGAACGACCGGGCCAAAGAAGCTGCGCGCGCCTTGCGCGCGGATCAGCTGACTTAGTTCGCTTGAACGCCCGCTTTCTGAAGGAGGGGACCGAGCGTATCGATTTCCTTTTTCAGGTGTTCAGCAAGTTTTGCCGGTACCGCGAGGTCTGGCGAAACGGGTGAAGTGCCCATGCCGGCCAAGCGCGACTTGACGTCAGGGTCTTGTACCGCTTTAGCCAAGGAGGCCGAGAGCTTATCAATGACGGGCTGGGGCGTGCCTTTTGGCGCATAGATTCCAAACCAAATGCTCAGGTCAAAGCCTTTGACACCCGCTTCGGTGATCGCTGGCAGGTCAGGCAAGGAATCGATCCGCTTGGTGCCCGCTACAGCGTACGCTTTGACGCGATTGCTCTTGATGTGGGCGACGGTGCTGGTGGTTTGGTCGCACAAGATATCGATTTGACCGCCCATCAAGTCGTTCATGGCGGGACCCGTACCCTTGTAAGGGATGTTGTTGAGCTTGACGCCGAGGGCTTGCATGAACATCAAACTGCACATGTGTGACGCAGAGCCCACGCCGGCATTACCCATACTGATTTTGTCTTGATTCTTTTTGATGTATTCGACAAATTCCTTGGTGTTCGCTGGAGGGAAGTCCTTGCGCGCGACGACGACCATCGGGCCTACGGTCGCAAGACCGACAGGCGAAAAGTCGGTCACAGGGCTGTAAGAAAGATTTTTAATCATCATTGGGTTCGTGGCATGGCTGATGTGCGTCATCAAGAGCGTATAGCCATCTGGTGCCGAGCGTGCGACACGCGCGGTGCCGATGCTGCCACTCGCACCCGCTGGATTATCAACAATGATTTGCTGACCAAGATTTTTTTGCATCGCGGCGGCAAACAAGCGCGTGATGGTGTCGCCAGGGCCGCCTGGAGCATAGGGCATGACCATGGTGATGGTGCGGTTGGGATAGTCTTGAGCAATCGCGGAAAATGAGCCCGCGCTCAGCAGCAAGGAAGCGCAAAGCGTGCGCAAGAATGCCTTGTTCATATTGAAAATCTCCTGATGATGATTGGGTTTCGGGCAGATGAGGCTAGGCCGTGAAGCCGAATATACTATGCGATACGTGTATTGGTCGATATTGCCCTATGGGCTGCCGTTTTCTTGCCATTTTCTAAACTTTTTCAAGCCTTTTTCGAGTCTATTCTCATGCCAATTTCAATGATCGAATCCTCTATTTTTAAAGATATGTTTGGGACCGCAGCGATGCGTGAGGTGTTCGACGATGCGGCTACGTTGCGACGTTATACCGATACTGAAATCGCGTTGGCGAAAGTGCAGGGTGAGCTAGGCGTTATCCCTAAGTCTGCGGCGGCCGCAATCATCGCGCGTGCCGATTCGACCAAACTCGATATGGCTGAACTCAAGCGTGAAACAGAAATCGTGGGTTATCCGATTTTGCCGCTCGTGCATCAGATTTCAAAAATGTGCGGCCCCGAAGGCGAGTATCTGCATTGGGGAGCGACCACGCAAGACATCATGGACACCGCGACTGTGTTGCAGGTGCGTGATGGTCTGGCAATTATTGAAAAAGATTTAGACGAACTCGATGCGATCCTTGATCAGATGTCTTTGCAATACCGTGACGCCCCAATGGCCGGACGGACGCACTTGCAGCACGCGTTACCGATCACCTTTGGTTATAAAGCGGCGGTGTGGTTGTTGATGGTGCGTCGTCATCGCGAGCGCCTGGCACAACTAAAACCGCGCGTGTTGATCGGACAGTTTGGTGGCGCTGCCGGTACGCTTGCATCGCTCGGTGAGCAGGGCCTTGCAGTCCAAGACGCGCTCATGAAAGAACTCGGCTTGGGCTCGGCACCTGTGACGTGGCATGTCGCACGCGATGGTTTGGTTGAAACCATTCAGTTTCTGGCGCTCGTCACAGGCTCTCTTGGCAAAATCGCACTCGACATTATGCTGATGATGGCTAACGAACTGGGTGAGGCTTTTGAGCCTTTTGTCAAAGGTCGGGGCGCTTCGAGCACCATGCCACAAAAGCGCAATCCAATTTCCTGTGAGCTCATGCTCAGCGCTTCAAAGGCGGTACGCCAACATGCGGGTCTAGCGCTTGACGCGATGGTGCAAGATTTTGAGCGTGCGACGGGACCCTGGCATATCGAATGGTCGGCGATTCCCGAATCGTTTATTTTGACAGCGGGGGCTCTCAAGCAAGCGAAGTTTATGCTCAGTGGTCTTGAGGTCGATACAAAACGTATGCTTAAAAATCTTGATTTAACGGGTGGCTTGATTGTGGCCGAGGCCGTGATGATGGGCTTGGCGCCGCACATTGGTCGTCAGACCGCCCATGATGTTGTGTACGACGCGTGCCGGGTCGCCTCCATACAAGGTAAAAAGCTCGCTGAGGTGCTCTATCAAGATAGCGCCGTCAGCAGCAAGCTCGACCGCGCCTCAATCGACCGACTCTGTGATCCCGCGAATTACTTGGGTGCCGCCCCACAAATGGTTGATCGTATGCGTGCTTGGAATAAGGCTTAAGCATCGCGGAGGCGCCTTCGGGACTATCCAGAAAATCCTGATCGGCGCAAGCCATCCGCATATTTCTAGCCTAATATTCCAAAAGCACGGTATCGATACTTATAAGGACATCAGCATGAAGTTCGTCAGTTACATTCATCAAGGAAACAACGCCTACGGTATGTTGCGAGAGGACGGTGGTATTGTGAATCTCGATTCACGCATCGGCAAAGACTATCCAACGCTGTTGCAGTTGGTTCAGAAAAATGGTTTTGACGCGGCCAAGCGTGCTGTCGCGGAGGTCGCTGTTGCTGATGCGCACGAATCTTCGATTCGTTATTTGCCCTTGTTTTTAGAGCCTGTGACGATCCATTGCGTTGGGCTCAACTATGCCGCCCATGCCGCCGAAGCGGGACACAAGCTCCCCGAGTTTCCACGCACCTTTTTTAAAACTCCTGCGGCGCTCGTGGCGCATAACGAAGAGTTTGAAAAACCAAGCTTGTCGCCCGAGTTTGATTTCGAGGGCGAGATGGCAGTGATTATCAGCAAAACCGCCCGCAAAGTCCGCGCCGAAGACGCCGCTCAATATATCGCTGGCTATACCTGCTTTATGGATGGTTCGGTCCGAGACTATCAGTTTCAGCGCACGCTTGACCAAGGTAAAAACTTTTATCGTTCGAGCTCGATTGGCCCCGCGTTAGTGACCCCTGACGAGGTTGGTGATCTTGACCCGTTGACGCTGACTACCCTTGTGTCAGGTGAGACGATGCAGCACACCGCGTTCGACAATATGATTTTTACGATTCCCAAGCTGATTGAATATATCTCTGGTTTTACGGAGTTGCATGCGGGCGATGTGATTGCGACGGGCACCCCCGAAGGGGTAGGCTTTAGTCGTACGCCACCTAGATTTTTGCAAAAGGGTGATGTTATCGAGGTCATCATTGATAAAATAGGTGTTTTACGCAATCAAGTTTCCTAGCAATATGACAATTAGCGATCCTCAGTATTCGCAGTCCAGCATCCTAGATCCGGTTGCAGTTAAAGCGAGTCAGGTGGAGCATGGTTCGACCCACGTGCTGATGCTTGCCGCGATTGGTGTGGTGTTTGGAGATATCGGAACAAGTCCTCTTTATGCACTAAAAGAGTGCTTTAGGCCCGAACATGGTATCCCCTTCACGCGCGAGGCATTGCTTGGTGTTTTGTCCATGCTTTTTTGGGCGATTTTATTAGTTGTGACGCTCAAGTATGTTGTGATCGTCATGCGGGCAGATAACAGGGGTGAGGGTGGAGTGCTGTCCTTGATGGCACTCGCGTTGCGCTCATTCAAAGGAACAGGAAAACCGTATCTTGCGGTGATGATGCTGGGTATGTTCGGGGGTTGCATGCTGATCGGTGAGACAGTGATCACGCCAGCAATTTCAGTCTTGTCAGCGGTGGAAGGACTTGAAATCATTGCTCCTGAACTTAAGCGCTTCGTCATTCCCCTCACCGTCGCCATCCTGATTTGTTTATTCTTTATTCAAAAATATGGCACCGCTGCAGTAGGCAAGCTTTTCGGCCCAGTTACATTGTTATGGTTTATCACCTTAGCCGTCCTTGGCGTATCGAATATCCTAAAACAGCCTGAAATATTTATTGCGATCAATCCCTTCTATGCGATCAGTTTCATTTACGAGCATACCTTTATTGCATTCATTGTTTTAGGTTCAGTGGTGTTGGTCATCACAGGCGTCGAGTCTCTGTATCTGGACATGGGGCATTTTGGTAAAAAACCAGTACGTTACGCTTGGCTTTTTGTAGTGATGCCGAGTTTGTTGCTCTGCTATTTTGGTCAAGGCGCTTTGTTATTGAGCGATCCTAGCGCGATACGCAATCCCTTCTACTTAATGGTTCCAAGCTGGGCATTGATGCCGATGGTGGGCTTTGCCACAGTCGCAACGGTGATTGCATCACAGGCCGTCATCTCTGGTGCTTTTTCTCTGGCAAATCAAGCAACGTTGCTTGGTTTTTTGCCACGATTAAATATCAAGCACACTTCAGATGCAGAGCGTGGGCAGATTTATGTGCCTGCTGTAAATTGGGCGCTGTTGGCGATGGTGTTATTCACTGTCATCCAGTTTCGTGAGTCTGGTAACTTGGCTGCTGCCTATGGTATCTCACTGACAACGACGATGCTCATCACAACCCTTCTTGTGGCCATCGTCATGTTACGCGAATGGAAACTCAATCCGATTTTCGTCATATTATTTTTATTAGTCTTTTTATCCATTGATTTATCCTTTTGGGCGGCCAATCTTGTCAAAATCAAAGCAGGCGGATGGTACCCACTACTTTTAGGCGTCGCATGCTTTATCTGCTTGATGACATGGTACACAGGCCGTCGTTTATTGCGTGAAAAAGCGATTGATGGTTCGATTCCCCTCTCTGATTTTGTGACGAGTATTTTGGCACATCCTCCTCATCGCATCGAAGGGACGGCTGTGTTTTTGACTGCCCATGTGGATCACACGCCCGCCACGATGTTGCACAATCTCAAGCACAACAAGGTCCTGCATAAACGTGTGTTTTTCATCAAACTGAGCACGTGGGATGTACCCTTTGTGAACGATGATGAAAGATTGCAACTTAAAGAGCTGGGTAAAGACATATACGTGGTGCGAGCCGTCCATGGTTTCAAAGAAACTCCCGACATCAATTCTGTACTGGCGTTGATCACCGCTAAGTACGGGCTCGAGTTTAATGAAATGGACACTTCATTCTTTTTGGCGCGCGACACGATTGTGCCCAGCAAGTTGCCTGGCATGGCACTCTGGCGTGAAAAACTTTTTTCCTGGATGTATCAGAACGCGGCTAAGCCTTCGGACTTTTTTAAGATTCCGCCTAATCGCGTAGTCGAACTAGGCGCAAAGATAGAAATTTAAATCCTGAGCGTCAGTTTGATGCTTAAAACTGGCGAGGCCGTGCATACAGATCTGTATGACCGATCTCGCAAGTTTGTGCCAAGCTTCGGCTTTGCTTCCAAGCGCTAACTTCTTCAGCAGAGACCCGTTTCGTTTCCAGTACAGCGCCCGCACTCCCAATCGCTAATTGCTCGATCAGGTTGCGGTCAGACGCGTTTAGTTTCCAAGGGCTCTGAGCGCTCGATACAGCAAAACCTCGCGCTTTTAAAAGCTTCTCCATCACGCCTGCAGCAGTTGGACCCGCTGCTGCACCAAAACCCTTGTCGGTCTGCTGGTGGGCATGAAAGGCATTCAGCATCGCTGCATCGGTGGGCTGGGGAGGGCTCCAGACTTCTTGGCCGTTATACGTCAGTACGGTGTAGAGCGGAGCGTTGAGTAAGCCGCAAAACCGCTCCAACCAGCTCTCGGCGACCAGATCAAAAAATGCGGCTGCGGTCAGGAGATCCATAGGCCGAGAAAGCACCGCTTCAAGATTGTTCGACAAGTCTTCGCAGAGAAAATCGATAGAAATATGTTTTCCATTTTTAAGTACTACGAGTGTTTCTTGTTCGGAGACAATCTTGTCGGCCCATTGCATCAGTGCTGCCTTGGCCGCACTCAGCAGAGCAGGGTCATAATCAACCAGTGTCCAATGCTGTGTTGCAGGCAGATGTGGTGCCAAGGCGCGTAAGTTAGAGCCCGAACCACAACCAAGATCCACAAGGTTGATGGGGCCCGGACGCACGCGCGCCAAATGGGCAAGGTCGTGCACAACTTTATCGCGTAAGGAAACATCGCGAGCGCGATGATCCGCAGGCTCCCGAAGGGCGAGCCATTGTGCGGAAAAACCTGTCATATCGATTCCATTTAAAGAAGCTATTGCATAGGTTGAGGCGTATGCTCAACGGGCGCATTGAATTGTTGTTTAACGATTTCGGTAAATCGACCACCTTGTGCATAGAGCGCATCAAAGGTACCCGCTTCGATGACGCGGCCCGCGTCCATCACTAAAATCATATCGGCTTGTCGAATCGTGCTGAGTCGATGCGCGATGACCAAGGTACTGCGTTGACGCGTGACTTCGTCCATTGCCTTGAGGAGACTGGCCTCGGTCGAACTATCCAACGCACTCGTTGCTTCGTCCAGAATCAATATCGGGGGATCTTTGAGCAGCACACGAGCAATTGATAGTCGTTGACGTTCACCGCCCGAGAGGCTGCGTCCACGCTCACCAATCGTCGTATCAAAGCCATCGGGTTGTTTCAGAATAAAGTCTAGGGCTTGAGCGCGTGCGCAGGCTTGTCTGAGATCGGCCTCGGCCGCCTCTGGGGAGCCGACACGAAGGTTTTCTGCGATCGAACGATTAAAGAGCAGAGGCTCCTGAAATACAACGCCAATGTTGCGTCGTAACGCTGTCAGCTGAAATGATCTTATATCCTGACCATCGATCGTAATCGTGCCAGACTGAGGGTCAAAGGCGCGATAAAGCAGACTGAGTGCCGTTGATTTGCCGGCGCCTGAGGCTCCAACTAAAGCCAAGGTTTGACCGGGTGCGACCTTGAAGTTGAGTTTGTCGACGGCGGGTCGTTTGCTATCATAAGAAAAACTGACATCGTGAAATTCGATGTTCCCCTCGCAACGACCTGGATCAATCGCGTTGGGCGCGTCAAGAATCTCAGGCGCAGTATCGAGTACGCTAAAAAACTCTTTCAAGCGCGGTGCGTCCATCGCGAGTTTGTTGGCAAATGCCACGATTTGTTCGAGACGACCAATCACCATGCCGGCAAAAGCGATAAACGTCACAATCTCGCCGATCGTGATGAGCGATTTGGTATAAAGCCATGCGCCTAAAATAACGATACACAAAATACTCAAGGTGGTGGCTGAGCGTGTCAGTACTGTGACAAGCGCCCACCAAGATAGAACAGGAAGTTGAGCGCCAAGTACGCGTTGACTAATCGTATGCAGCGCTTTGACTTCGGTTTGAATGCGCGAAAAACTTTGAACAAGGGCAATATTTCCCAACGTATCCGATGCAAGCTCTGCCAAATCAGAATGATGGCTCTCGACTTGTTGTTGTAGTTTTTGCGTTTTTCTCAAGATGAAATGAGTCAGCACACCAAACAACAGACACAAGACAATCAATACGAGAGCCAGACGCCAGTTGATATAGAGCGCGAGCGGCACCAACACGACCAAGGATACAAAGGCCGCCAGGTGCTCTCTGAAAAAACTCAACCAGAGCCACCACAGTGTGTCCGTGCCTTGCAGCATGATTTTCATGAGCCTACCGGAATGCGTGCGCGACTGTTGCGCAAGGGGCAGGTGAAGCACGTGTTCAAAATACTCGCCGAATATTACGTGACGCCTACGATGGGCAAGACGATCAGAAAAAAGCGCGACCAGCGTTGAGCACAAAATGGTGAATAAACCAAAGCCAGTCCACAGCAATAACAGAGGCCAGACGCCCGCCCAAATTGCGGCTGGCTGATCGCTGGGGATTGAAGAAAGCGTGTCGATCACACGCCCGAAAAGAACCGGCTCCGCAAAAAGCGCCATGGCGAGCATGACGTTGGCCAAGGCCAGCATCCAGCCGAGTCGGCGATCCGAGCCCAGTTTGTCGAGCACCCGCAAGTACAGGCGAATAAATTTCATGAGCGCTCAGAGGGCTTAAGGAGTGCGTTTAAAGCCTCGGGCGGATTGATTTCCTCGGGTAAGGAAAGTAGGCGATGTGAAATCATCCACCGCCCTAGCCAAGGTTGTGAGGTTAAGACTGCGAAGGGTATGGCGAGCAGCAGACCACTAAAAAATATCAGGGCGAAGGGCAGAACTGCTGGGTGGGTGACGAGTAGAAGTCCTGACAGTATCAGACCCAACAGTGTATGCGGCCAAAATTGTTTGATTGCAACCGACAATGGAATGGTGTGATCGTCTCTGGCCTGGGCTGTCCAACCCGCTTTTTTACCAAAAATCAGACCTGTCATAAACATCGTCTGATTCAACCAAGAGATGGGGTTCATTAAGATTGAGAAAAGCATCTCCAAGCTCAGATTTAACGCAAAGCGCCAGCCACCACCAAAGCGCGCGCGTTCTTCTGGACGCAGTAGGACATCTAAAGCGCCTGCGATTTTTGGTTGATACCACATCAAGAGTGTACAGATCAATAATGCGAGTGACGCCGTGCTTTGAGCAAAGTCTGCAGCGTTCGTGTGCAGACTGAGTGCTACTGTTGCAAGCACTAACATGGCGATCCAGGCAGCTGAACCCAAGAACATAAAAATCGCCAGGGCCAGTTGGTAGCGATTCATCAGCTTGAGTCCGGGCAAGGTTAGCAAATGAATGTACTGTAAATTGCCCTCGCACCAACGAAGTTCGCGACGAATGAACTCGGTCAGTGTGGGCGGATTTTCTTCCCAGCTCTCATCCTCTTGAGGAAACACGCGCACCTCAAAACCGGCGCGTCGCATGAGTACGGCTTCGACTAAATCATGACTCAGAATATGACGTGTCGAACCATCACGCGTTGTGAGTGTGGGCATCTCGCAGTGCTCGATAAAAGGAGCGAGACGAATCACGGCGTTGTGTCCCCAATAAGGGCCGCAGTCATACTGCCACAAAGCCGAACCCATCGTGTAGGATCGCATGCCTAGACGCATACCGAATTGGAACAGTCTGGTAAACGCACTGGTTGAGGGTAGTCCAACGACCAGACCTTGCAAGATCCCCAGATGAGGACTGGCTTGCATCATACGCACTAAGCGCAATATGGAACCGCTCGTCATGAAGCTGTCCACATCGAGCGTCAGTGCAAAATCGTGCTGATTGCCCCAGCGTTTACAAAAATCTGCGATGTTTCCTGCTTTGTATCCTGTGTTGTCCGTACGGCAGCGATAGGTGATCGCGATACGTGAACTCCAGCGTTGCTGCATGGCGTTAAAACAGGATTGCTCTTGTGCGGCAATGATACGGTCATTGGTATCGCTCAAGATGAAGAGATGAAAGTGTTCGCCAATCCCGGGTTGTGCGAGACCTTGGAGCATCGTTTCAAGATTGCGTTCGATGCGTTCGGGCGTTTCATTGCGGATACACAACAAAATCGCCGTGGAGCTTGTTAGGGGCTCAGTCCCTGAGATGTCCATTTCCCGCGGCAAGACAGCAGCGGTGGGCCTAGTCGAAAGTTGGTACAACAAGAGGCCAATTAAACCATTCCAGAAGCCCACCACCATCCAAGGTAAAGTCACCCCCTGCATGATCAGGAGTGCTACGTACAGCGCGGTTGGTACTTGGGGGGAGAGGGCTTCGTGCATCAGCCAAAGCATGAATAAGGTTGTACTCACTGCAAGCAAACAGAACAGGCTGCGGCGTGCGGAGATCGCACGCGCAGAAGGGTTATTCATAAAGGTTTTCAAGGGGATGGCCTCTGGCTCACTTATACTCTGCGAAATGCTCTCTTAGTATAGGTCAGAGCGTATTGTTTATATTTAAAAACCTAGGATTCATGCGTGGTTAGAGATCAGCCCCCTTCATCCGTGCCGACGAGCGCTCTGGCGCTTTGGTATGTCGCTCCAGAACGTGTGGAGTTACGCGAGGAAACGCTTGCCTGCTTGACAGGTGAGACGCTCTTGGTGCGGTCGGTATTTGGTGCTTTGAGCCGTGGAACAGAGTCGCTTGTTTATCGCGGACAGGTTCCCGAGAGCGAGTTCGATCGGATGCGCGCCCCGTTTATGGGTGGCGCCTTTCCTTTCCCCGTAAAGTATGGTTATTCGAACGTGGGACGTGTCGAAGCAGGGCCTGAGTCTCTGGTGGGTAAGCTCGTATTCAGTCTTATGCCGCACCAGACGGTATTTCAGGCGGAGCCGAGCGCCGTGATGGTTGTTCCAGAGGGTGTGGAAGCATCCCGCGCGGTACTGGCGGCCAATATGGAAACCGCGCTTAATGCCGTATGGGACGCAGCCCCCGGACCCGGTGATCGTATTGTGGTGGTGGGCGCTGGTGTTGTTGGTTGCTTGGTCGCTTATTTGTGCGGACATTTTCCCGGTGCTGAAGTGACGTTGGTGGATGTCAACCCTGAGCGTGCCCGGATCGCTGAGGCCTTGGGTGTGAGATTTGCGGCGCCTGCAGCCGCACCTCTCGAGTGCGATGTGGTGATCCATTGCAGCGCCAATCCCGCTGGACTCGCGACGGCGCTTGCCTGCGCCGGCGAAGAGGCGACCGTTCTGGAACTCAGCTGGTATGGCTCTGGGGCTGTGAACGCCCCGTTAGGTGGCGCTTTTCATAGCCGACAGCTGAGACTGCAATCCAGTCAGGTCGGTCATATTTCAGCTTCGCGTCGGCCGCGCTGGACTTACCGTCGTCGCTTGGGCGCTGCATTGGCTATGCTTCAGGACGCGCGTCTTGATGTGCTTTTGGCTCCTGCGGTAGATTTTGCAAGTTTGCCTGCACGCTTACCCGAAATTTTAGGCCGTCAGAGCACCGTGCTTTGTCAGTTGATCCGTTACCCCTGACTTCATCTTTTCGATCTATTTTTCCCCAAGGAGTTGCCGTGTTTACAGTCGAAGTCCGTGACCACATCATGATTGCCCATTCGTTTCGCGGAGACGTTTTTGGACCTGCGCAGGCATTGCACGGTGCGACCTTCGTGGTCGATGCAGCATTTATTTCTAAAGAGCTCGATCCCAACGGCATCGTGATCGATATCGGCCGTGCACTCGATGTCCTCAAGGCCACCCTCAAACCCTTGAACTACAGCAATCTTGACGAGCGCCCTGAGTTCAAGGGAGTCAACACCACGACTGAGTTTCTGACAAAATATATTTTTGATCAGTTGGCCAAGGCCGCGCGTAGTGGCGGCCTCGGACGAGATGGCAAAGAGTTGCATGCCATCCGTGTGACGATTTCCGAGTCCCACGTGGCCCGTGCATGGTACGAAGCCGCGATTCACTAAAACATGAAACGACTGGTCTTTGCCTTTCCCGGTGAGCTTGAAACACCGACGGGGGGTTACATCTACGATCGGCGCATCATTGAGGGTCTGCAGAGGCTAGGCTGGCAAGTCGACTTACTCAGTTTAGGTGCCGGCTTTCCCTACCCCAGTGCTGAAACCATCGCGCGCGCCGCAACGCTTTTGCAAACGGTGCCTTCGGGCACACTTGTTGTGATCGATGGTCTCGCCTCAGGTGTGTTGCCCGAGGCAGTCACGGCCTTGTCTCGGCATCACCCGGTGGTCGCTTTGGTTCACCACCCTTTGGCCTTTGAGACGGGTATCAGTCCGCACCAAGCCGAAGCTTTTAGACTCAGCGAGACGCAAGCCCTCAGCCACGTCAAACATGTGATCGTGACAGGGCCTTCGACTGCAAGAGATTTGGAGCAATTCTTTGCGGTTGCTCCTGCATTGATTGATGTTGTGCGTCCCGGTACCGCGCGTGCTGCCCTCGCTCAGGGGAGTGGTTCTGAGACCTTGCATCTATTGTCGGTGGGTTCGGTCACGCCTCGAAAGGGCTTTGACGTGTTGATCGCAGCCTTGCAACCTCTTTCTGCACTGCCTTGGACACTAACGATCGCGGGTGATCTGATGCGTGATGATAACGCGCCTGTGCAGCTCGCAAGTGATATCGAGCGTTTTGGTTTTCAGCAACGCGTGCGCACGCTCGGCGCAGTCAATGACACAGCATTAGAGGCACTTTATCAAAGTGCGGATGTATTTGTGTTGGCTTCGTTTTTTGAAGGGTATGGGATGGCCTACGCCGAGGCATTGGCGCGAGGTTTGCCTGTTATTGGCACAACAGGTGGAGCGATTCCCGATACCGTACCCCAAGAGGCAGGCTTGCTCGTGCCGCCAGGTGATGTGCAGTGTCTGACGCAGGCTTTGCGGACAGTGATGCAGGACAAGGCTCTGCGGGAGCGCCTATCTCAAGGCGCGAAACGTGCAGCGATGCAGCAGCCGACTTGGGAACAAACGGTTCAGCATTTTGCTGAGGTGCTGGAGCGGTTGCAGAACTAGTCTTAGATGTTAAGCAGAAATTTTTATGCGTTGCGCAGTTAAATCGCAATCAAATAAAATTTCATTGCCAAGCAGGTGCGTGAGGACATTCAAGCGCAGTGCCTGATCCATATGTTCGATGGCAGGGAGATTGAGGCTCGCGCGACCCGAACCCATCAAAATAGGTGCAACGATCAAGTGCAGTCGATCGAGACAGCCCGCTTGCAAAAAGCGCGATACTGTTTCCGCACCCCCTTCGATTAACACGCGGTTCAGTCCGCGCTGATGTAAACATTTCAAAATGTCTGAAGGCGCGATGCGTCCATCTAGCGAAGGCAGGGCAACAATTTCAACGCCCGCCGGTGCGGTGATTTCAACACCTTCAGAGACCACCCATAAACGACGTGTGCCATCGTCGAGCCAAACCCGTGCTTGAGGATTCAGTTTGCCCTTGGGGTCAATGACAACCCGCGCTGGATTTTTACCGCCGACAAGTCTGACATTGAGTTGCGGGTCGTCGGCGATGGCGGTACCGACGCCCACCACAACCGCGTCAAGTAGGGCGCGTAACTGGTGTAGATGCGTCAAGCCTGGAAGACCATTGATGTATTTGGACTGACCGGTCACCGTGGCAATTCGCCCATCCATGGTTTGACCGAGCTGTCCGACTACCATCATGCTGTCAACTAGGCCGACCCTGAGGGGCTCGAAAAGCGCCTGCAAGGGTGAGACAGCTAAAGGATCGAAACTAAAGAATTCCTTTAAAAATAGGTTCCAATGAGCAAGCGCCTCCGAGGGGGTTTGCTCGCCCTGAATGTGAAAGTCGGGTGTAGGTGAAACCAAAGTTAAAAATTTCCGAAATTGAGAACGAAGTAGGTGTATTCCAGTAGGGATTTACCTTATGCTGTCATAATATTAGATTGTGCTGTTTATTGTCTAAGTTTTTATTTTTAAAGCCCTATTTATCTTTTAGCTCAGCCTACCTTGTCGATTCCTGATCCTCTCATTGAAGTAGACCGTGCCATTTCCGAATTGCGCCGCGGAGCGATTGTGCGTGTGCATGATGGCGATGCCAGCCTTTTAATTCTGGCTGCCGAAGCCCTGACTCCCGAGCACCTTGGTCTGCTGACTCGTCATGGTCATAGCGCTCCTCGTCTTGTCATGACAGGCACACGTGCCAATGTGCTCGGTATTGACAAGACTGACCGTTTAGCCTGTTTGGTGACGCATCCCCAAGGGCTGGATTTAGCGATCATTGAGTTCTTGGCTAATCCACTAGCGGCGCTGATACAGCGCCCGGACTTGTCTGGACTCGTCTTAACGGATGCTGATGCGCTCGCCCGATCATGCGTCACGCTCTCCAAGCTTTCACGTTTGTTACCAGCTGCGTTGATTGTCGAGGGTGCCGGCACGCCGGATATTTTGTCGGTCAAAGCCAGTCTCATTCACGACTATATGCAAAACGCCGCCAAGGCTCTCACGCTTGTGAGTCAGGCGCGTGTCCCATTGGAAAACGCTGAAAACGCGCGTGTCGTGGCATTTCGTCCGCGAGACGGGGGTATTGAACATCTTGCGGTCATGGTCGGCGACGTCGATACGACGCAACCCGTCTTGGTGCGTTTGCACTCTGAATGTTTTACGGGTGATTTGATTGGATCGTTGCGTTGTGACTGCGGAAATCAGTTGCGCGGCGCGATTGCAGAGATGTCCAAAGTCGGTAGCGGCATCCTTTTGTATCTCGCCCAAGAAGGACGCGGTATCGGCTTGGTGAACAAACTACGCGCCTACCAACTGCAGGATTCTGGTTTCGATACTGTGGATGCTAATTTGCATCTTGGCTTTGATTCGGATGAGCGCAACTATTTACCGGCTGCGCAGATGTTGCGTTTGTTGGGTGTGAACCGCGTCAAGCTGATGACGAATAATCCCACCAAGGTTGCTGCTTTAGCGCAGCACGATATCGAGGTTGTTGAGCGCGTGCCACACATCTATCCGTCAAACGAGCATAATGATGGTTATCTCCGGACTAAGGCTGCGAAAAGCGGACATATGTTCGAGTTTTAATTTGACCCCATGGGTGATTGTCATGATTCATAAAGAAAAGTTCGATGCGCATAGCACCTTCACCGCATCCAAGCATGCCAAAGCGATCGGCTGGGTTTCTCTCGGTCTTTCAGCACTGCTCTTTTCGGGCTGCGCACAGATTTCAAGCGTTCAGCCCGGCACGCCGGTGACCCAGGTGATCAAGCAATACGGCAGCCCTGACATCATTTGTCCGTCCAGAGACGGAGGCAAGCGTATGGTGTGGACACAGCAACCCGAAGGTGAAACCGCCTATGCCCTGCATGTTTCCAAGCAAGGGACCGTCGGCGCACCGCAGCAGATCCTCACCGATCAGAGCTTCAGTATTTTGGGCAATGGAGAGGTCTGGACGCGCGAGAGAGTGCACTGCGAGTTTGGTCCTCCCGCAAACATTACCCGCGACGACTGGGGTGATGATCGACAGTGGATCTGGTCCTACCGCTATATGCGCGGCCAAGGTAATGCCGAGATTATGTACGTCTATCTTGGCAACGATGGCGCGCGCGTGACCAAATACCGTTCACTCCCCGATGAAGCGCGCAACGAAGACATCGGCGGCGGAATTACTTTATACCGCTGGTGAGGTTGGATGATCCGTCACAAGTCCTTCATAGACTGGAGGGTGCGTGACGATTGATTTGAGCTCGGGGTGAGGTTCTAGCAGCTGATTCATATCTGGCTTGGCGCGCTTGAGTTCGGAGTCGTAACTGAAGGCCTGCTCGAGTGCATGCGCAGCTGCCATCAAGCGACCATCTTCGAAAAGTTTACCTGTGACTTGCAAGCCAAACGGCATGCCCTGCTCGTCACGTCCGCAAGGTAGCGCAATCGTAGGATTGGTGGCGAGCGTCACGACATAGGTCAGTGCGAGCCAGTGATAATAATTTCTCATCTTTTGACCGTCGACCTCGGGCGCATAGAGCTGCGTCCAGGGGAAGGGCGTGACCGGTACAACGGGTGACAAAATCAAATCATATTTTTCAGTGGCAGCCGCAAATTGGCGTGCGATGCGTGTTTGCTCAAGGTGCGCGCGTGCGCGGTCTTCGAGTGTGATGGTCACTGCCATTTCCATATTGGCGCAAATATTCGATCCGAGCGTTTCAGGTTTGTTGCGCCATATATCAGAAAAGCCTGCGACGAAATTTTCTGCGCGCAACACATCAAAAGCCCGATCTGCTTCGGGGCAGCGAAGATCGACAGGTTCGCACACCTGCACGAGCGGCGCGATGGCGGCCATGCGTTTGCGAAATACTCTGCGTGTTTCCTGATCGACCACACAGACACCGAAGTCTTCGGTATAGCCGATACGCAAGGTCGACAGGTCGATGTGACGCATAGGCCAAATACTTGCAGGATCGACAGGATAGGCGAGTGGATCCATGGGGTCTCGACCGATACATCCAGCCATCATAAAGGCTGCATCCGCGACAGTGCGTCCCATCGGACCCAGTACCGAAATGACGGACCAACCCAAGGCGCGCGTATCGTTTCCAACGGTGCCAGGAGAAGGTCGCATCCCCACCACGCCGCATATCGCCGCGGGTATCCTGAGCGAGCCGCCTGTATCCGACCCTGTACAAATGGGGAGCATGTCTGTCGCGAGTGCCGCCGCCGAGCCACCCGAAGAGCCGCCTGCGTTGAGTGTCGGATTAAACGGGTTACCGGTCGCACCCCACACGGCGTTGCGGGTGTTTGCGCCAGCGCCCATGTCAGGCGTATTGGTTTTAGCCGTCACGATTGCACCCGCTTGGCGCAAGCGTGATATGAGGCTGTTATCTTTTGCAGGAATATTGCCGCGCAAACCGACGTTACCGTAAGTCGTCAAAAGACCTGCGGTGTCCTGCAGGTCTTTGACACCCAACGGCAAGCCATGCAGCAAACCTAACGATTCGCCGCGCATCACGGCTGTTTCGGCTTTTTTAGCAGTTTCCCGCGCGCGATCAAAGTCGGTTGCAGCGATCGCATTGATCGCCGGATTGTACTTTTCGATCTGCGCGATGCAGGCCTCCATCAACTCAACCGGGGAAATCTGTCTAGTGCCGATCAGTCGACGTAACTCAAGGGCAGAAAGTTCGGGAAGGTTCATGGCGCCTGCGATCCTTAGAGGAGGAATTTAGTGGATATTCATCAGCGTCTTTTGCAATTCGTTGATGGCTACATGAGTATAGTCCTTGCCGATTTCGTTGACGACATGTTTGGCGACGTTTAACTCTGGCACATGCCCCTATAATCAATCAGACCTTTCAGCGCTGTCATTGACCATCTCGTCTAAGGCGCTATGACTATTGATCCATTGCAGCCACATTTATGATTGCTTTAGTAGAAGGGTATCGCGCGGGACTGTTCGCTCGCAGTCAATGGTGGCCTAACATCCTGGCGGGACTAATCGTCGGCATTGTGGCGTTGCCTCTTTCCATGGCGTTTGCGATTGCTTCGGGTGCGCGGCCTGAGCAAGGTATCTACACAGCGATTATTGGTGGAGGATTGGTCACGTTGTTGGGGGGCAGCCGACAGCAAATCTCAGGACCCACGGGTGCGTTTATCGTGATTTTGGCCGGTATCACCGCCAAGTACGGTATCGCCGGTTTGCAGGTCGCGACACTGATGGCTGGGATTATTTTGCTCGTCATGGGACTGGCCAAAATGGGCGGCCTCATCAAATTTATCCCGACGCCTGTCATTATTGGTTTTACGACCGGTATCGGGGTGATCATCTTTGTCGGACAGTGGGCGTATTTCTTAGGCTTACCTAAAACCGGTGGCGATCATTTCCATGAAAAAATCTGGTCATTGCTGTTGGTAGTGCCTCAGACCCATTGGCCGACGCTACTAATCGCCGCGTTAAGTTTAGTGATCGTATTGTTCGCCAACAAATTAAAAATTTTTAAACGCATCCCTGGTCCATTACTGGCGATGGTGTTTGCGACCATTTTTCAAGCGGTAGTGCAGTTGCCTGGGGTCGCCACGATCGGATCTATGTTTGGCGGTGTGCCGCAGGGGTTGCCCTCTTTTGCCTGGCCCGACATGAACGTTTCACAAGTTCTGAGTCTGGTTGGGCCGGCTTTCACGATTGCGATGTTAGGTGCGATCGAGTCCTTATTGTCGGCGGTTGTTGCCGACCGGATGGCCGGTACGCACCACAACTCCAATCAAGAACTCATCGGACAAGGTGTTGCCAATATCGTGACGCCATTGTTTGGTGGCTTTGCCGCGACTGGCGCGATCGCGCGTACTGCAACCAATATTAGAAACGGTGGTACAGGTCCCTTAGCCGGTATCGTCCACGTGCTGACCCTCGTGTTGATTCTCTTGATGCTTGCACCCCTCGCTTCAAGCATTCCGTTGGCCGCTTTGGCGGCAATCTTGTTTGTCGTCGCTTGGAATATGAGTGAGTTGCATAATTTTGGTCGTCTTTTGTTGCGTGCGCCGACCGCTGATCGCGTTGTGTTGGTCGTGACGTTTTTATTGACGGTCTTTGTGGATCTCGTGGTCGCAGTCAATATTGGGGTGATGCTTGCAATTTTTCATTTCCTCAGACGCATGGCCGCGTCAGTTGAAACGCGCGAAGTTTCAGAGAATACTCTAGAGCGCGAGTTTACAGGCGGAAAGAACTTGAAGCGTCCCGAGGGTGTGATGGTCTATGAAATAGATGGCCCTATGTTTTTTGCAGCAATCGAAAGTTTTGAACGTGTACTGAAACACACTGCCACCGACCCGCAGGCTCTCGTGATTCGCTTGCGTCGTGTACCCTTTATAGATGCGACGGGTTTGCAGTCTATCGAGGATGTCGTGAGCGATTTACACAAACGTGGCGTTCAAGTTTTTCTGTGTGAGGCGAACACTAGAGTCATTCAAAAAATGCGCCGTTCTGGTCTAGTCGGTGAGCATTCTGTTTCACAGTATTACGACACGCTTGCGCATGCGTTCGAACATCTACGTCTTTCACTCAAAACGACCTAGCTTATATTTTTATATGAAAAATCCACCTATGAAGATGATGACGACGACACCACTCGACAAGAAGATTACTAATCGCGAGTTCAAGCTATTGCTTAAACCTCAAGGCCTTGATCGCTATAGTCGAATTACACTATTAAGTCATTTGATCGTTGCATTTTGTCAAAAAGAGGGTGTGGATTTTTTTCACCTGGATAATGCCAATACGGGACTGCGCAGCATTTATTTTTTCGATACGCCTGAGCAAAATTTTAGGAAAAATAATTTAATCTTGCGGGTGCGTGAGTCACGACAAAACGTTTGGATCGACGACTGGTGCGAGGTCACGTTTAAGTGCCGCGCCAAATCTTTACAAGCTTCGATTGCCTACGATCCAACGCCTGATACCACCTTGAAAACAAAACTGCGCCTCAAAGAAGAAATTTTGCGCGGCGAGAAGCCAGGCTCAACAAGGATGATTTACTCCAACAATGCCATCATGGACTCCGTGCCCGTCGATCAGATTTTCGAGGGAAACATGGGTAGTCTTGTGCGTCTCTTTCCTGATTTAAGTCGCTTGCAACTCAAGCCAGAGGTGCCCGTTTCAGTTGTGGGTGGAAATGCAAATAAAATCCTCGAGGCTTGTCTGCCACTCGGTAATATTGTGTTTGGACCTAACGTGAGTGCGCATTGCGATGTGGCCATCTGGATGCGCAGCGTAGGCGAGCCGATTGTGGGTGAGCTCGCGTTTTCATACCGGGTGCTTAAAACGAATCGTGACGATAGCGCTGCCCATCAACTGGCAGATAAGTTTTTCAAAAATTTACAGCTCGCGATCCCTGAGTGGCTCGTTGAAGGAAGCACCAAGACCGCGCTTGTTTACGGGAGTGAGGAATGAGTGATTCCACGTCGAGTCAAACCACGACGCTTTGGCTTATCTTTAGAGAGTTTCTCTTGATTGGCGCTGTGAGCTTTGGCGGTGGCATCGTGGCGTATGAGCGCATTTTGCTTGTCGACAAGCGAAAGTGGCTGACTCCCGACGAGTTCATGGCAACCCTTGCGATCAGTCAAACTATGCCGGGTTTAAATTCCGTCAATCTCGCACTCCTCGCCGGCGATCGGCTGCGTGGCTTTTTTGGCGCATGTGTGGCTTGTGTGGGCTTGATCTTGCCGGGCGGTTTGTTTGTGTTGATTGCGGGTGTGGCGTATAGCGAGGGTGCTGATCACCCGATCATGAATATTTTGCTAGCCGGTATTGCTGCAGGCGCAACAGGTCTAT
>JBILJA010000154.1:0-5437 GCA_044368775.1 Burkholderiaceae bacterium | reverse complement strand
GTCACGTTTATCGTGCCCTTTCCTCCAGGCGGCCCCGTTGACACTACCGCCAGAATGACTACGCAAGCAATGGCCAAAAACTGGTCAACGCCCGCCGTCATTGACAATAAAGCGGGTGCCGGCGGCATTGTGGGTGCTCAAACAGCGGCCAAAGCACCGGCCGATGGCTATCATTTCTTTTTTGCGGCTATTCATCACGCCGTGCTGCCCAGCCTGAAAACCAAGCTCCCCTACGATATTCAAAAGGACTTCGTACCCGTAGGCATGGGTGCGCGCTATCCAATCGTTTTAGTCGTGCACCCCTCTTTGCCAGTCAAATCTGTGCAAGAACTCATTGCTTATGCAAAAGCCAATCCCAACAAGCTGTCCTATAGTTCAGCAGGCACGGGTGGTGGCACACACTTGGCAGGCGAACTCTTCGCGAGCCTGACGGGCGTCAAGATGCAACACATCCCCTACAAGGGGAGCTCGCCCGCCATGCAAGACCTAGTGGGCGGTCAGGTACAACTGATGTTTGCCGACTCAACCTCCGCGATTCCCTTTATCAAGTCAGGTCGGGTACGCGCGCTCGCGGTCGGTAATCCAGAACCTTCAGTGTTTTTTCCAGACCTTCCAACAATCGCCTCCGCCGGAGTCAAAAACTATGAGGCGTATTCTTGGTCAGGCGTTGTCGCCCCCAAAGGCACACCACCCGAAGCAGTCAAACAAGCGAACGCTCAGCTCAACAAAGTCTTGAAAGATCCTCAAGTGATCGAAATGATGAACAAAGCTGGGCAAGAGCCTGTCGCCATGTCACCCGAAGAATTTGCGGCATTTCTTGATAATGAAATCAAGAAATGGAGCAAAACAATTCAGACCGCCGGGATCAAACCTGAGTAAGCCCTCTGTCAAAGGCTCTTAAAAATTTGGGGGCACTGATACAAAGATCAGTGCCCCCAAATTATTCATAAACGCCTGACAACCTTTTTATACAGGCTGCGGAATCGATCCAATCCTCACGCGTCCCGGCTGATCAATCAACGCAGCCGCAATCGTTTTACGATGTTCGGCAGACGTACCTCCGCGCAAGCTCCAAGATCCCACTCGTCGATACCAGAGATTTAAATCGAAATCACGAATAAAGCCCATCCCACCGTGAATCTGCTGGGCCGAGCGCACCACCATCATGCACTGTTCATTGCCAAAAGATTTTGCCTGCGCAACATTGACCTGATAGGGGAGTTTTTCTTGCATGCGCCATAAGGCTTCACGAGAAAGCATGGTGGTGCCATCGATGGCATTCATCATATTTGCGCACAAATGCTGAATCGCCTGAAAAGCTCCGATTGGTTGGCCAAAAGCCTCTCGCTGCTTCGCGTGCGCAACCGCCATATCGAGTGTTCGACGGGCAGCACCCGCAATCATAGAAGCATACAGAACAGAGGACAGGTCCATCAATTCTCTTGCGATGAGATTGCCTGACTCTACACTGCCGATACGCGCGGCCAAAGGTACGCGCACATAATTAAACTGAACCTTAGACTCGCCGTCCTTGGCCATCGATATCAATGCTTCACTGCTCAGACCCTTGGCATCCGTAGGTACCAACACCACACCGAGCTGAGCCGGCGCGCTAGCATCGCGATAAATCACCATGCACTGCTGAGAAGCCCGATAACTGCCAACAAAAGTTTTACAACCGTTCAACACGAGTTCACGACCTTCAACATGACCCTGAAGCGAAATTTCATCGGTTGACCAGCGCCCTGTCTGCTCGGCGACCGCATGACTCATGATCAACTCACCTGCAATCACCGCTTGCAACATCGCCACTTGTTCGGGGCTGCCATAGCGATCAATGATCATCGCAGGCACCATCGTTGCATGCAGCGGAATCGGCGCGATATGATAACCAGCCACCTCAAACAGCAAACCAAGATAAGGCAAAGGCAACTCCTCACCACCCGCCTTATTCGACAGGCACAACTGTAACCAGCCATTCTCTGCGAATTTTGACCATAATTCTGGCGAATACTGCACCGCGCCAGTTTCAACCTGTCGCACCAACGCGGGCGTACACTCTCCTGCTAAGAATTCAGCAGCAGCATCCCTAATTTGTACTTCTTGTTCATCAAGCAAAATATCCATTTTTAATCATCCGTCTCTTTATTATTTTGCGGAACGCGGCAAACCAAGACCGATGCGAGCCACCTGATCGCGCATCACCTGCACGCTACCGTGGTTGATGGTCGACTGATACGCACCAAGAATGTTGTGGGCAAAAATGCCTTTTTCAATCGCGTCTGGAGAGCCTTGCATCAGCTGGGCAAACGGTCCTAAAACCTGGCTATAGGCTTCGGTCGCGCGCACACTATGCTCAGGTGCGAATACTTTTTCAGCGGAACCTTCATAGGTAAATTTTCCACCATGCTGCTCGATACTAATGCTACGCATCGTCATCAAACGACACACCTCAGCCTCGGTCCACATTTCAGCAATCTTGTCGCGCACCTGAGGATCGTCGCGCAAGGTATCCTGTAACTCTCCCTCCGTGTGCAACCAATTGACGATGTCTTCGTCACGCATCACCGAAATCAAATATCGCCAGGCGCCGACACGATCCAGATTCAAGCCACGTCTAGCGACCTCCCAGCCGCCACCCTCTTCGCCGAGCAGACACGAAACCGGGACCTCTACGTCATCGAAAAAAACCTCGTTAGTTCGCTCTTCACCGTACGTTGTGCCAAAAGGCGCAGGCGGATCATTTTGAACCGTCCAAAGCGGGCGTACCGTCATGCCGGGTATCCCCATGGGCACCAACAAAATCGATAAACCGCGATGACGAACGGACTCGGGATCTGTGCGCACCATTAGGTAAATGTGCGTCGCATTTTGCGCATTCGTCGTATAGATTTTTTGACCGGTGATGATGTACTTGTCGCCGACACGCTTGGCACGACAACGGATACCTGCAAGGTCTGTGCCGCAGCCCGGTTCGCTATAGCCTTGGCAAAAAATAATTTCACGCTTAATAGAGCGTGGAACAAATTCCTCTTTCTGAGCCGCCGTGCCAAACATCAAGATCGAAGGTGCGCCCGTGCCACCACCTAGCGTGATGCCGGTATAACGATAAAACTCCTCTTCGATGACAAACTGGGCTGTCCTATCGCCTCCGCCACCACCAAACTCCGTCGGCCAACTCCAAGCAAACCATCGTTTTTGATTGACCTGTTCAAAGAAGTCGCGGATGGCTTCGCCCCAACCTTCCCCTCGCTTACCGGCAGCGTTTTCAGCCCGTACATGATCCGTGAAATGCTCAACCAGAAACGCACGAACTTCTGTCCGCAACTGTTCCTCTGCAGGAGTGAATGTGAAATTCATTGAATACCATCTCCAATATTGTCAAAATCAGGCAGGTTGGGATGCAGAATTCGCTGGTCAGATGCCGCGACCTCCACAAACCCCCATTCCCCAAGAATACCTCTTGTGAAATGGTTTTTCTGGAGGAACCCCAATTGTCATGTCCGGATTGTGAAATGCGGGGTATCAGCGACCATTTTTGCCATGACCATGCGGCCGGTCATGCGGCAGGTGATACGGCTTGGATCGGTAAGGCCGATCTCGCACCACAATGACTCTCGTTGGAGGAGGTGAATAATAGACAGGGCGATAGACTCGCACAGGGGGTGGCGTGTAGAAGGTCGCCCCACCGTAGTAACCACCTGCTCCATAAGTGGCGTACCTAGGCTGGCCCGGCCCTACCGCGACACACCCGCTTGTGAGAACAATCGCCGCAAAGGCGGAAAGCTTGAGCATCTTGTGCATAGCTGACTCTCTCGATGATGTGAACAAATACGGTGGATAAAAAACTAGCCATACCTATCATTATTGACTCGGACAGTCAGGCCATACTTTTGGTTCCTGAACTTTCGTGTTTTGTAGAAAAAAATTATAGGATCCACTTGCCGAAGTACGTCCAACAATACTGGTCTTGGTGCATCGCAACAAAACGATACCCAGTTACTGCTCAAGCAGCCAAAGTACTTAAGTTACTGCAGTTTCAATACGTAGACTTTTTAAATGAAAAAGAAGTTCGCTATGCGTTAATCTTAGAGCGGTATGTCAAACGAACGGTATGTAAAACAAGTACTAGATGCTATAGCGTTTTGTACCTTAGGATGAAAAAAAAGACATACTAAAAAGACATACAAAAAATATAATTACCTTGAGGAGACAACATCATGAAGCTCACTAAACTTTTAGTCGGCGCTTTCGCCATTTTTTCCGCACTCAACACCTCCATCGCACTCTCACAGGACTATCCCAATAAGCCGATCAGACTGATTGTCCCCTTCGCGCCAGGCGGAGGTGCTGACAATACGGCACGAATCATCAGCGATCCCTTGTCTAAACGTCTTGGACAACCCGTCATCATTGAATACAAGCCAGGTGCCGGTGGTGTGATAGGCGCGGCGTTTGTCGCAACCTCCCCAAAAGACGGCTACACCCTCCTTTACGCCACACCCGGCCAGCAGATGACGGCGCCCTATCTCATGGACAAGATGCCCTACGATGCGGCGACTGCGTTCTCCTCGGTGATCCAGTTGATCGACGGGAGCAATGTTTTAGTCGTCAATAAAGATCTACCCGTCAACTCCGTCAAAGAACTGATCGCCTACGCCAAGGCAAACCCAAACAAAGTGAACTTTGCAAGTTCGGGCATCGGCTCTTCTAGCCACCTCGCGGGAGAACTCTTTAAAAGTATGGCGGGAATCAATATCGAACATGTTCCCTATAAAGGATCAGGCGCCGCCGTCACTGAAGTCGTAGGAGGCTCAGTACAGATGTCGATTGACTCACTTTCAGTCTATCAAGCGCATATCAAAGCGGGCACAGTCAAGGCACTCGGCGTGTCGACCCTGTCTAGAAATCCGGCGCTGCCCGAGCTTCCACCCATCGCAGATACCTTGAAAGGCTACTCTGCCTCACCGATCAACTACATCACCGTGCCTGCAGGCACACCACCGGCGATCATCGCAAAGCTTAATAAAGAACTCAATGAAGTTTTAAAGATGCCGGACGTACGTCAACGATTAATTGCGACGGGACTCGATGTTAAGGGTGGCACACCTGCAGAAATGGATGAAATTGTGCGTACTGAATCTGCAAAATGGAAAAAAGTCATCGAGCAATCTAAAGCATCCACCAAAAAATAAGCCATCAAGGAGATTAAAAAATGCGTATCCTCAACACATCCTTTAAAAAAATATTCCTTGCTGGTCTGATCGCAACGTGTGCTGCTTCGGCTCAAGCCAGGTTCCCCGATAGACAAGTCACTATCGTTGTGCCCTATCCACCTGGCGGAGTCACTGACGTATACGGCCGCGCAATCGCTGCCGAACTTTCAAAACAATGGGGACAAACTGTTGTCGTGGATAACAAACCTGGAGGGGGAACT
>JBILJA010000113.1:0-7784 GCA_044368775.1 Burkholderiaceae bacterium | reverse complement strand
ATGAAATCACCCCCGAGGGGTTTTTAACCAATCACGCTGGTGGCGTGTTGGGTGGTATTTCAACCGGTCAACCTATCACGGTGAGTTTAGCCATCAAGCCGACCTCAAGCATTCGTATCGAGCGACGTTCGATCGACCGCGCCGGTAACCCCGTTTCTGTTCAAACGTTGGGACGCCATGACCCTTGCGTCGGTATTCGTGCCACACCCATCGCTGAAGCCTTACTAGCGATTATTTTGGCAGACCATGCATTACGTCATCGCGCCCAGTGTGGCGATGTGCCTGACAGAGGGTAAACCTCCTGTCTCCTATGGCATAATCAAAAGCTAAACCTATCCAACGAGTGTGGCAGAGACAGCGACATGAAAAAAACCTTATACGACAAGCTGTGGGATGCCCATGTGGTTCACGAAGAATCAGATGGCACCGCAATTTTATATATCGACCGTCATCTATTACATGAAGTGACGAGTCCCCAGGCCTTTGAGGGTCTTGATTTGGCCGGTCGCAAGCTTTGGCGCCTCAATGCCAACTTGGCTGTGGCCGACCATAACGTGCCGACGGTGGATCGCGCTCAGGGCATCACGGACCCCATTTCAAAGCTCCAAGTCGATACGCTCGATGCCAACTGCGAAAAGCATCAGGTGATTGAGTTCAAAATGAATGACCTGCGTCAGGGTATTGTCCACGTGATCGGCCCCGAGCAAGGCGCAACCTTGCCTGGCATGACGGTAGTCTGTGGCGACTCGCACACCAGCACTCACGGTGCAGTGGGTGCCTTGGCGTTTGGTATCGGCACTTCAGAAGTCGAGCACGTGATGGCCACGCAAACGCTGCAGGCCAAGAAAAATAAAAACATGTTGGTGCGGGTTGAGGGTGCCTTACCTGCTGGCTGTACTGCCAAAGATATTATTTTGCACATCATCGGTGTGATCGGCACTGCAGGTGGCACTGCGCATGCCATTGAGTTTGCAGGCAGTGCGATTCGCGATTTGTCCATCGAAGGTCGTATGACATTGTGCAATATGTCGATCGAGGCGGGTGCCCGTTCTGGCATGGTGGCTGTTGATCAAAAGACCATCGATTATTTCGTGGGTCGTCCCTTTGCACCGAGTGGTGCGCTTTGGGATCAGGCGGTTTCCTACTGGAAAACCTTGCACACAGACGAGGGTGCCCACTTTGATCGTGTCGTAGAAATCGATGCGCGTCAGATCGTGCCCCAAGTCACCTGGGGCACTTCGCCTGAGATGGTCCTGCCGGTAACAGGTCGTGTGCCTGATCCAGAACGCGAAAAGGATGAAGCCCGTCGCAGTGGCATGGAGCGAGCGCTGGAGTACATGGGTCTTAAGCCCAATACCGCAATCGAAGACATCAAGATTGATCGCGTGTTTATTGGTTCTTGCACTAATTCACGCATCGAAGACTTGCGTGCGGCGGCAGTTGTGGCGCGTGGTAAACGCGTGGCAAGTACTGTCCGTCAGGCGATGGTCGTTGCGGGCTCTGGGTTGGTCAAAGCCCAGGCTGAGCGCGAAGGGCTCGACAAGATTTTTATAGAGGCGGGTTTTGAGTGGCGCGAGCCAGGCTGTTCGATGTGTTTGGCAATGAACGCCGATCGTCTCGAACCCCAGGAACGTTGTGCCTCGACTTCCAATCGCAACTTCGAAGGTCGTCAGGGCCAAGGTGGCAGAACCCATCTCGTGAGTCCAGCCATGGCAGCTGCTGCTGCGATTGCTGGTCATTTTGTCGACGTACGTAACTTCCGGTAAACAGACATGGACGCATTTACAACACACCAAGGACTGGTCGCTCCACTCGATCGCGAAAACGTCGATACGGACCTCATCATCCCCAAGCAGTTCCTCAAATCCATCAAGCGCTCAGGCTTTGGCCCGAACCTGTTCGATGAGATACGTTATTTGGATCACGGCGAGCCTGGTATGGACAATTCCAAGCGCCCGCTAAATCCCGAGTTCATTCTGAATCACTCCCGCTACCAGAATGCCTCGATTTTGTTGGGCCGCAAAAACTTTGGTTGCGGTTCGAGCCGAGAGCATGCACCTTGGGCGCTTGCGCAGTATGGATTCCGTGCAGTGATTGCCCCATCCTTTGCAGATATCTTTTTTAACAATAGTTACAAGACGGGTTTTTTACCCATCGTGCTGACTGAGCTCGAGGTTTCCCGTTTGTTTGACGAAGTGCGTGGTTTTGTCGGCTACAAGCTCACGATCGACCTCGAAAAGCAAGTGGTGATTGCACCAGATGGCCGCGCGATGAATTTTGACATCACGGCACATCGCAAATATTGCTTGTTGAACGGATTGGATGAAATTGGTCTGACCTTGCGTCATGCTGACAAGATCCGTCAGTTTGAAAATGAGCGGCTGGCCCGTCACCCTTGGTTGGACGTCGTGCCAATCGGCGCGCGATAAAAACCACCTGTATATCGGGCCGGTTCGCCGGCCCATTATTTTTTAGATGAGTCAAACATGACAAAGAAAATTGCTGTACTCCCAGGCGATGGGATTGGTTCTGAAATTATCGAACAGGCTGTTCGTGTATTGAGCGTGGTAGCTCCTTCGCTTGAAATCAATGAAGCGCCTGTCGGTGGAACCGCCTATGATTTGCACGGACATCCGTTGCCTCCTGCGACGTTAAAGCTCGCCCAAGAGTCCAATGCTATTTTGTTTGGTGCGGTTGGCGATTGGAAATACGACAAGTTGCCGCGCGAGTATCGTCCAGAGCAAGCCATCTTGGGCTTGCGTAAAGCGCTCGGCTTATTTGCAAATTTACGTCCCGCTATTTTGTATCCAGAGCTTGCGAATGCCTCTTCTCTCAAGCCAGAAATTGTATCCGGATTGGATATTTTGATTTTGCGCGAGCTAACAGGCGATATCTATTTTGGTACGCCACGCGGTATTCGTACTGCGACAGATGGCCCTTATGCAGGGTCTCGTGAAGGTTTTGACACGATGCGTTATGCAGAGCCAGAGATTCGTCGCATTGCGCATATCGGCTTTCAAGCCGCACAAAAGCGCAAAGGCAAGTTATGTAGTGTCGACAAAGCTAACGTGCTTGAGACTTCTCAGCTTTGGCGTGACATTGTGATTGACGTTGCAAAAGACTACCCCGATGTCGCGTTGACACACATGTACGTTGATAATGCGGCCATGCAGCTCGTGCGCGCGCCACGCGAGTTTGACGTGATCGTCACAGGCAATCTATTCGGTGATATTTTGTCTGACGAAGCCGCGATGTTGACGGGGTCGATTGGCATGTTGCCTTCGGCTTCTCTCAATGCGTCCGGTCAAGGTCTTTATGAGCCAAGTCACGGATCCGCTCCCGATATCGCGGGTAAAGGAGTTGCCAACCCGCTTGCGACTATTTTATCCGCTGCCATGATGTTGCGTTACTCGCTGGATGGCGCCGCGCTTGCCGACCGGATTGAGCAGGCTGTGCAAAAGGTCTTGCAGCAAGGTCTGCGAACCGCGGATATTTATGAGCCAGGTATGACCAAGGTCGGTACGTCCGCCATGGGTGATGCTGTTCTCAAGGCCTTGGTTTAAGGTAACTCGGCCCAGCTGCCTAGTTTTCCATGGTCAGTGGGCTAAAATGATTTATATCTTTTATTTATAGTGGTTTTTTTGAAATGAAAAAGTCAGTCGGATTGGTAGGTTGGCGCGGTATGGTTGGGTCTGTTCTCATGCAGCGTATGCGTGATGAGGGTGACTTTGAGCTGATCGATCCAGTGTTTTTCTCCACCAGTAATGTCGGTGGGCGTGCGCCCGACTGGGCGGGTTCTACCGCGCTGCAAAATGCGTTCGATATCGACGCTTTGAAAAAATTACCGATTATTGTGACGGCCCAAGGCGGTGACTACACCAGCGAGGTGTATCCAAAGTTACGGGCGGCTGGATGGTCGGGTATTTGGATTGATGCGGCGAGCACGCTGCGCATGAAAAGCGATGCCATCATTGCCTTGGATCCTGTCAATCGCGATGTGATTGATGCGGCACTACAACGTGGAGTGCGCGACTATATTGGTGGTAATTGCACCGTCAGCTGCATGATGATGGGACTTGCTGGTTTGTTCAAGCATGACTTGATCGAATGGATGACTAGCATGACCTATCAGGCGGCATCGGGCGGTGGGGCGCAACACATGCGTGAGTTGCTGACACAGTTTGGTCTGCTCAATGCCTCAGTTAAGGCTGAGCTTGCTGATCCCGCTTCGGCAATTTTAGACATCGATCGTAAAGTCCTCTCAACGCAGCAGTCCGGACAATTACCTACCGAACATTTCGGTATTCCTCTAGCCGGCAATTTGATTCCCTGGATCGATAAGGACCTCGGCAACGGCATGTCCCGCGAAGAATGGAAAGGCGAAGCCGAAACCAATAAAATTTTAGGTCGAGGCGAGGGCTTTGGGTCAACACCGATTCCAATCGATGGTCTGTGCGTCCGAGTTGGTGCGATGCGCTGCCATAGTCAGGCATTGACCATCAAACTCAAGCGCGACGTTTCGATCGACGAGCTTGCCGATATTGTTGCCCAAGGCACCGCTTGGGCCAAGTTTATCCCTAATACCAAAGAAGACACCTTGCGTGCTTTGTCGCCCGTGTCAGTGACTGGAACCATGGATATTCCTGTTGGACGAATGAGAAAGCTGTCAATGGGGCCCGAGTATCTCGGTGCTTTTACGATCGGTGACCAGTTGTTGTGGGGGGCTGCAGAACCTTTGCGCCGCATGTTGCGCATTACGTTGGGCGAGCTCTAAAACAAGGAAATATAAATATGGCAAGGCAATCAACTTCTTCCAGTGGCGTCCTGAGACGAGCTGTTTCTCCGATGTGGCTGACGATTGGAGTTTCGCTCGCAGCGCTGATGGGGGGAGCTATGGCTGCCCAGCCTGGTCACGGTCGAGTCAATTCTGCTCCCGGCACGCCTCTAGAGGTTTCAATTCCCTTGCGTGGTCTGACCGCTGATGACATCAAGGTCTTGACTGCATCTGTTGCTGATGCTGCAGCCTGGGCTCAGGCTGGTTTGACTCTGCCTGCCGCCATGGAGACTCTTTCCGTAACGGTTGTGCCAGGCTTTGAGCCGTCTTCGCGTACTGTTGTTCTCAAGTCGACTCAGGCGGTCAATCGTCAAGTCATCGATGTGTTGATTCGACTTTCGACGGCCTCAGGAACGAGATCCATTCAATCTAGCTATTTGGTGTTAACCAAAGATACCTCGGCGGGTTCTGCTAGTTCAGTTCGTGTTGCGCGTGGCGATACGTTATATGCGATCGCGCTGACGAAAGCTGTACCCAATGCGGATATTTATCAAGTTATGTGGGCGATTTATGAGGCGAATCCTCAAGCCTTCATGAGCGACAACATGAATTTATTACGCGCGGGTGTAACACTCAACATCCCCGATGCCGCAACGATGCGCGCTGTGGATGCCAAGTATGCGCGCGCCATGTTTGTTAAACACGATCAAGCTTTTAGGTCTCGACGTGGTGCAGGGCAGGCGACTGCGTCTGTCCCAATTGTTGCGTCGACTTCAACACAGTCAGGTGCGGTCACAGCTCCTGCTGCGTCATCCAGCACCGTTACAGCGACCGGTGATCAAGTCAAGCTTGACTCTGCGAGTCCTGCGGATCAACAGGCTGATATCCGTTTAGCCAACGCCAATGAACTGCGTGAAATGCAGTCTCGTGTTGAGACCCTCCAAAAAAATGTTGAAGAGCTTAAGGACGCACTCCAAAGGAGTCAGGCTGCTGCAGGCTCTGCTCGATCCGCCAGCGCCTTAGGCGATCCCGGTGCCCCAGGTGCTAGCGGTTCAGCGGGTGTTTCAGGTTCTGCAGGAACTGCTGGGACAACAGGAGCTCCGGGTGCAACTGGAGCAACAGGTACATCGGGTACAACTGGTGCAGTGGGTGCAACTAGTGCAGCGGGAACTCCGGGTTCTGTCGGCTCTGCAGGCTCTGCGGGTCCTGCGGGTCCTACAGGCTCTACGGGAGCCTCAGGCGCAGTCTCAAGCCCCCAAGTTGCTCAAGCTCAGAACACAGAGGCAGCGGCCGCACGCGAAGTCAAAACCGGTCTTGCCAAAGTCAAGCAGTATGCTTCCGACCATGTTCTTGGCCTGGTGTTGGGTATTTCCGCTTTGCTCGCGTTGCTGATTGCTTTCCTGTTAAAACGAGCTGGAAGCAATGCTCGGAAAGATGAATCAGATCAAGTACCGAACAATCCACCGGGTCTTGCATCGGATTTCGATCAGAAGCTTCAGTCTATCGACTTGAATTTGTCAGCGGATGACAAGCCCACGCCCACACCCACACCCACTTCTGGATCTACTAAAACAAGTGTCTGATTCGCCCGCGTCGGCTTTGGCACCGCCTTGCGAGATAGAGGCAGCAAAAGCTTCTGATCTAGGCGGTGAACTCAAGCGGATGGCGCTCGGCATCGCTTATGACGGCCGCTCCTGGCAAGGTTGGCAAAAGCAGACACACGGCCTGACCGTTCAAGATACTCTTGAACGCGCACTCCAAGCCTTTGTTGGTGGACCTGTCGAGACTGTCTGTGCTGGTCGCACAGATGCCGGTGTCCATGGGTTGAATCAAGTCATACATCTTGATACGTTCGTCACTCGCACCCCAGAGTCTTGGGTGCGAGGGACCAATACACATTTGCCAGATTCAATTTCAGTGCAATGGGCTCAGTCTGTGCCCGCTGATTTTCATGCGCGCTTTTCAGCAACCGCACGTGCCTATACGTATGTCTTGCTCAACACCCGGGTGCGTCATCCGATGTGGCAGGGTAGAGCAGGTTGGGTATTTCAGCCTCTCAATGTCGAGGCCATGCAACAGGCAGCGCATTGTCTTATCGGTGAGCATGACTTCAGTAGCTTTAGATCGTCGCAATGCCAAGCTAAATCTCCTATCCGAACTCTTTATGGATTGGACGTTACTCAGCATGGCGCACGTATCATGGTCCAACTTCGAGCCAATGCTTTTCTGCACCACATGGTACGAAATATAATGGGCGCTCTCGTTCAGGTTGGACAAGGGCGAGAGCCAGTAGACTATGTGAAACAGGTGCTTGTGGCTCGGGATCGCACTCAGGGTGCTCCAACTTTTGCGCCGGATGGTTTATATCTAACGGATGTGACGTATCCGGGCTATTCGTTACCTGTCGTGACAGCGAGTTCAGTGGGTTTGGATTTTCTTGGGTATTGAGGGAAAGACGATGCGAACGAGAATTAAAATTTGTGGCATCACGCGACACGAGGACTTGACGTGTGCAGTCAATGCGGGAGCCGATGCGGTTGGTTTCGTATTTCATCCTTCGAGTAAGCGCTTTGTTTCAGCTGAGCGTGCCGCGCAGCTTGTCTACGCTCTGCCTGCTTTCGTGAGTTCGGTCGCGCTTTTCGTCAATCCCGAGCGACCGGTTGTTCAAAACGTCATTGATACGATGCATCCCACGCTTTTGCAGTTTCATGGCGAAGAACCCCCGGAGTTTTGCGCATCTTTTTCGACCCCTTATATCAAGGCCTTTCGTGTGGGCGCGCCGGGGATGAATACTGCTAAGGCCCTTATGCAGTCATGTTTACAATTTTCCGAGGCAAGGGCTTGGTTGTTTGACAGCTATACGCCTGCCTATGGAGGTAGTGGCCACACTTTTGATCATGCGTTGTTATCGGGACTTTTGGCGCTTGATCCAGCACAGCGCGCACCGATTATTTTATCTGGTGGCCTCAATGCCCAATCCTTGCTTGAGCCGGTGCGTCTCATACGGCCT
>JBILJA010000112.1:0-7793 GCA_044368775.1 Burkholderiaceae bacterium | reverse complement strand
GCCGTCTTAAACTTGCCAAGCCAGTGCACGGCAACGCTTGCGCTCGCGCCGATCTGGGCCATCCACTCGCGCAGTGCGGAGATCGTAATTTCGCGTCCAATAATCACCAAGGCGATCATGACGTCAACACGATCGAGATTAAGCAAAACCAATAAAGCCGCTGACACCATAAGCTTGTCAGCCACTGGATCTAAAAAAGCACCAAAGGACGAAGTCTGATTCCAACGTCGGGCCAGCCAACCATCCAACCAATCCGTCAACGCGGCAAAGATAAAGGCAAGACTCGCGGTTAGGTCGCGCACAGGCACACTCATCCACGACTCGGGCAGATAATAAAGCCCGACCAGGAGCGGGATCATAGCGATTCGAAACCACGTCAGGACGATGGGAAAATTTAAAGGCATATGTAATGCTAACCCAGTTAGCGCAAGGAAAAGTAAATACGCTCGGCCAATTCGGGGGAGATCCCATCGACTGAGGTCAAGTCCTCGATACTGGCATTGGCCACGCCGCTAAAACCGCCAAAGCGTGCGAGCAAGCGTTGCCGGCGCTTAGCTCCAATGCCGTCGATGTCCTCGAGACGAGAAACGTTTCTGGCTTTGGCACGCTTGGCGCGCATCCCGGTGATCGCAAAACGATGCGCCTCGTCCCGTATTTGTGCGATCAGCATCAACGCGGCGGAGGTTTCGCCCAAGACTAAAGGGGCTCTCTCATTAGGGAAAATCAAAGTTTCCAAACCGACCTTGCGTCGATCTCCTTTTGCCACACCCACTAAAATCTCAGTTTCTAAGCCCAACTCGACGAAGACTTGGCGGGCGATTTCCACCTGCCCTTTGCCACCATCAATCAGGACCAAGCCCGGCATCAGTGCCTCTCCATCCGCGACCTTTCCAAAACGTCGGGTCAACACTTGCCTCATCGCCGCATAATCATCACCCGGAGTAATACCCGCGATGTTGTAGCGGCGATACAAGGAAGGCTGCATGGCATGCTGGGCATACACCACACAAGAAGCTTGGGTCGCCTCTCCCGCGGTATGACTAATATCGAAGCACTCGATATGCAGCGCTTCGAGAGCGACCGGGTCGGTATCAAGATCCAGCGCCTCGGCCAGAGCCAATGTTCGGGCACTGCGCGCCCCCGACTCCAGCAGCGCACTGCCTAGCGCCATTTCCGCATTGCGCGTCGCTTGTTCGAGCCAAGCGCGGCGCACCCCTTGAGGGCGACTCATAAAACGTGATTTAGTGGAGGAAGACTCCGCAATCAAATCGATCAACGCTGGATCGGGTAACGCGTGCGAACCCACAACAACTGCGGGCAAGGGATGATCCACATAATGCTGAGCGATAAAAATTTCGAGGACCTCTGCGCTAGAGTCGCCATCGGTATGCGTCGGGAAAAAGGCACGGTCGCCGAGATGGCGCCCTCCCCGTACCATCGCTAAATTGACACAGACCTTACCCCCAAGGGAGGCCACTACGATGACATCGGTATCGCTTTGATCCGAATCCTCCATGGTTTGCTGATGCAAAACCTTGGCAAGCGCCCCCATTTGATCGCGCAACAGCGCAGCCTGCTCAAACTCAAGAGCCTCGGCGGCACCTTGCATGCGCCGCTCAATATCGCCCATGATTTCCTGCGTTTCACCATTCAAAAATCGCGCGGCGCGCTCGGCGTCTGCCGCATAGTCCTGTGGCGAAATTTCATCGACACAAGGGGCGGAACAACGACCAATCTGGTGAAGTAAACAAGGTCTTGAACGATTGGCATAAACCGTATCCTCACAGGTTCGCAAGCGAAAAACCTTTTGTAAAATCTGTATGGTTTCTCTGACGGCCCAAGCGCTCGGATAAGGACCGAAAAACTGACCTTTTTTTTGTGTCGAGCCACGGTAATACGCAATGCGCGGCGCCACATGGCCAGAAAGCATCAAGTAGGGATAGGACTTATCATCGCGAAACAGAATGTTGTAGCGCGGGCGCAGCGTTTTAATCAGATTGTTTTCAAGAATCAGCGCCTCGGCCTCTGAGCGCGTGACCGTGACCTCGATACGGACCACGCGCGCTACCATATGACCAATACGAGGGCTCGAGGGTGTCTTTTGAAAATAAGAGGACACCCTTTTTTTTAAATCGCGCGCTTTACCAACGTACAAAACCTCATCAGCCGCATCGATATGTCGATAGACGCCCGGTAGATGCGGCAGTTGCGCAAGAAACGCCTTGATATCAAAAGCGTTTGGCTCAGACTCGCTCATGGAGTGCTTGGACCGATTTCAACGCCTCTTGATAGGCTAATTGCTTTTGTAAGGATTTCCAGTCGGGCGCAGCAGACTTCGGTATCAAGCGCTCGATCCTTTCTTGGGAGCGACTTGAGGATTTCCAAGAAAGTCGTTGCAACAAGTCATCCGCGAGATCTGGACGGTTACAGACCAATGCCATATCACAGCCTGCGTTGAGTGCGGCGCGTGCGCGCGCCAATATGTCCCCAGCGACCGCGGCGCCTTCCATGGTGAGATCATCGGAAAACACTACGCCGTCGTAGCTCAGTTTTTTGCGCAAGATTTCCTTGATCCAAATAGGCGAAAAACCAGCAGGCATCGCATCCACTTTTGTGTAGATGACATGGGCGGGCATGACAGATGGAATCACTTGATCACCGAGCCATTGATAAGGTGCGGCATCATGCTCAAGAATTTTTTTCAAGGATCGTCCATCTCGAGGAATGGCGTGATGCGAGTCTGCCGCGACTGCACCGTGACCGGGGAAGTGCTTACCACAGGCGCCCATTCCCGCTTGCGCCAGACCTTGCGCCAACGCGCGCGCCAGCATCGCCACCACGCGAGGATCTCCATCAAACGCGCGATCTCCGATGACACTGCTCACGCCAAAATCCAGATCCAACACAGGTGTAAAACTGAGGTCAACGCCACAAGCACGCAACTCAGCACCCAACACAAAGCCTACGTCGGTGGCCATGCGCATCGCACGCATCGGATCCTTGAGCCACTCCACACCCAAGCGTTGCATCGAGGGTAGCGCTGTAAAGCCATCGGTCTTAAATCTTTGCACGCGACCACCCTCGTGATCGACTGCAATTAATAGGCTTGGCGAACGCAACTGGTGAATACGCTGGGTCAGAGCGACCAACTGTTTACGGTTGGTGAAATTACGAGCAAACAGAATCACTCCGCCCACAAGTGGATGCAGTAAACGGGCTTCTTCGGCAGGGGTCATTTTTAGACCTGCGACATCCACCATTAAAGGACCGCGTGGAATAACAGGGGTAGTCACTTGGGCTTGGCTCGATTCGTGCATGATCATGCTCCTTCATTTGAATGCGTATTGGGCGAGGTATCCGAGAGCGTCTCAACCACAACATAAGCAGCTCCGTATTCGGACTCGTCGGTCAAGGAAACATGGGCGGGACCAAAACGCGTCTCATACCATCTCGCCAAGGGGCCCGAGAGAACCACTGCGGGTCGCCCACCCTTTAAATTTAGCGTTTGCATACGCGTCCACCACATGGGCATACGCATACCCAAGCCAACAGCTTTAGAGAATGCTTCTTTGGCGGCAAAACGTGTCGCGAGATATCGCACGCCGCGTCCGCGATCGCGCGCAGCACGTGCTTTAAACACGCGCAACTCATCTTCGCCGAGAATTTTTTCCGGAAAGCGCTCAGGATGGCGTTGCCAAGCCCGGTCAATGCGCTCCATGTTGACCAGGTCCATACCAATACCAGCGATCGCACCCAAGACAGCCTACCTTTAGTGTTGACGTGGTTGCAACAAGGCGCCTCGCTGCGCCTTGAGTCTGGCTTCGATCATGCAAGCTTTCATGTTGCGAATGGTGTTTTCCCAACCATCAAAAATCGCTTGCGCCACGAGCGCATGCCCAATATTGAGCTCAGCAATCCCCTCGAGCGCTGCGATTGGCGCAACATTCCCGAAATGCAAACCATGACCGGCATTGGTGCGCAAGCCGTGAGAAACCGCGACGGCGATTGCTGTTTTCAAACGGATTAATTCAGCATCCGCTTGGTCTTGAGTTTTTGCTTCGGCATAAGCGCCCGTATGCAACTCAATCACAGTCGCCCCTGTATCGACAGCCGCGGCGATTTGACGCGCATCGGGATCGATAAACAGAGACACTCGGATGCCGCTCGCCTGCAATTGCTCGACAGCGGCTTTGACCGTCGAAAAACCACCAATGACATCCAGACCACCCTCGGTCGTGAGTTCCGTACGTTTTTCAGGGACCAAACACACGTCCTGCGGAACAACTTTACAAGCGATGGCCAACATTTCAGAGGTAATGGCACATTCTAAATTCATGCGTGTGCGCAACTGAGGGCGCAAGGCAAAGACATCCGCATCCTGAATATGACGGCGATCTTCGCGTAAGTGCAAGGTGATCAGATCAGCACCCGCATCTTCTGCAAGCAAAGCAGCTGCAATCGGATCAGGATAAGCCGTGTGGCGCTGCTGACGCAGCGTTGCGACGTGATCAATATTGACGCCAAGATCAATCATGGTGGGGACTCTCTGTAGTGTGAATCTATTTGAAACATGGTAGCTCCCATCGCTGAGTGGTTACCTATAAAGTGAGATTATCACGCAGCGCGTGTCAGATCCCCTATTTGACAGCGGGATTGACCGAGGGTTTGACGTGGCTCTGCACAAGTGGACGCGCAATTTTCAACAATGCTGCGCTAAAAGTTACAGACTGCGTTGTAGCCGCTTGCATATTCAAGTAGATAGGCGGATTGGCAACAATTTCCGGTGCAATCGTACCGGGCTTGACCCCTCTCAACACTCTCAGGGTCAACCGGCCGGCAGCAGAACCAAGGTCTTGCGCAGTTAAATCAAGCGCCGCGACAGCACCCGCTCTCACATCTTTGACGTCCCACCCGAGCAAAGGTATGCGGGCATCATTGGCGACCTGGACCAACGCGACATAGGCTTGATTGACCGTCGGATCCAAAAACGTTTGAAAAATATCGACTTTTTCGATCAGACTTCGAGCGGCAGAGCCCACCTCGAGTGGTCTTAATACCGTCAATTCAATTGCAATGAGTCCCGACCCGCTCAAACTTTCCTGAAACGCTTTGACCGCGGCCACCGAACTCGCATCTGTTGGGTTGTAAATCACGCCTACTCGACGGGCTTGAGGGGAAATTTGTTTAATCAGCGCAACCCTTTTTTGCAAAGGCAGTGCGTCGGTCACACCCGTGACATTAGAACCCGACGGCCCCCACCCCGATACCACCTCGTTCTCAACGGGATCAGTGATGCCCGCGAATACAACCGGAATCTGTGTCGTGTGCTTCATCACCGCTTGGGCGGCGAGCAACGATAAAACAATCACGACGTCCGGCTTTCCTCGGACCGTATCAAGGGCAAGCTGCTGGGCTCGCTCAGAAGATCCTTGCGCATCGACGAGGCTCAACTTCAGATTGCGTCCCTCACGAAATCCTGCGGTACGCAGCACCTCGCGGATCCCTTCGGTCATCTCCGCCGTGACTTCATCTTGCTGGTAAGAGAAAATGGCGACCGACTTCGTCTGTGCAGAGACCCCGGCGCTGCCGATTAGCAGTGCAAAGGCAAACAGCCACGCGCCGAATAAATTTATTTTCATTAGAGAGTCAACACCGATCAAACTGTCAATATGCCATTATTGGAACGCCCAATCATCGAGCGTACCCATTTTTTAGCGGGCAATCCGTATTGTGACTCAACCACCTCGGCGCGTGCGAGTAATTGCTCGATGTCAATGGCAATCGGCGGTCCTTTAAAGGCCAACACGACTTGATTTCCTGCATCGATCTGAGGCAAGCTCAATAATCGACCCTCGAATGCCTCGCTTAAACGGCGGATATTTTTTTCAAAACTGGCATGCGCGCCAAATAGGTTAACCGTCATGACCCCGATCTCGCCCAGAACATTGCGGCAGTTCTGATAGAACGCCAGTGAGTCACGAACAGGCCCGGCGGCCTCGCCGTCGTAAATATCGACCATCAAAACCGCGCATTGGTCATGCTGACTTGGATCAGCGACCCACACCCCCGCATCCAAGTGCTCAATCAGCATTCTCTCAGGTCTGGGTAATTTGAAATACATCTCGCAGGCCGACGTCACGAGAGGATTCCATTCGATCACGCTGAGCTTACAAGGCGTTTGTTTTAAGCAAAAACGAGCCAGCGAGCCCGCTCCTAAACCGAGCATGCCGATCGTTTGTTGACGACCTGGCGCAAGAAAAAGAAGCCAGGCCATCATTTGGGCCGTGTACTCCAGCACGAGTTCGGCGGGCTTGGAGACCCACATCGCGCCTTGAACCCATTGCGTCCCGAAATGTAGGTAACGAATACCGCCCCCCTCAGAAATTGTGGGGATTTCATGCTGTGATCGACACGCACTTTTTTTCCAAGCCATTGTAAAAAAACACCTTTTTTGTCATTTCCACTGTGCAGAATAGCATTGCCATATTGCGAAATCTCGCTTTTACCTGTAGAATTCCGAGCTTGACTTAGGATACGTGGCTACATTGCTGTGGCTGGCGACCCGACTAACTGAAAGGATTTAACATGAAAGCCGAGATTCATCCAAATTACCGTGACGTGGTGTTCGTTGACCTTCAGACAGGCAACAAATTCATTACGCGCTCGACACTCAATAGCCGCGAAACCATCGAAATGGATGGCAAAACTTATCCATTATTCAAATGTGACGTGACTTCCGAATCTCACCCTTTTTACACCGGTGCTCAAACACGTATCGTTGAGACAGGCCGCGTTGAAAAATTCCGCGCCCGCTTCGCACGTACGTCCGGCACCAAAAAGGCGTCTGTCTGATCCGATTGACTCAGATCGATTTGCACGCAAAAAGGCGGCCCCCCGGCCGCCTTTTTTTTGGTAACGCAGCCTAGCCACCTCATGATGAAGGTTTGAGTCCGAGCGTGTCACCCTCCAACACCCAGTCCACCCCGGCCAGATTAACAGCCAACGCATCCAGCAAGCTCCCTCGTCTGGTGCTGCTGGTGTTGGCTCTCGCCTATGTGTCTGCAGGACTTTTCGGCAGAGATCCTTGGAAAACGGATGATGTAGTCGGTCTAGCCACCATGCTTTCTGCCTTGCAATCTCAAGGTATAGATTGGCTGGTCCCACAAATTGGTGCTCTCAAACTGACTGAGGACGGCCCGCTCGTTATGTGGCTGGGTGCGATGCTGATCCATCTTTTCGGACCTTGGATCGGAGAGGTTGCCGCTTCGCGTTTACTCAACATGATGTGGTTTGGCATCACGCTCGGTTCGGTGTGGTACGGAACCTATTTACTCGGTCGACGACCCGAAGCGCAGCCACTGGCACTGCCCTTTGGCGGCGAACCTACCGTCAAAGACTACGGACGACTCCTGGCGGATGTTGCAACATTGCTGTTTTTAGCCACGGGAGGCGTACTGCTACGCTTTCATGAAACCTCGGATATCCCTGCGAATCTCGCGTTTCAAGCACTCGGTTTTTATGCTCTGGCTCGGATGCTGGACAAGCCTAAAATGGGCGCAACGATTCTTGTCTTAGCCCTTGTTGGCGCCTTTTTAACCCGCGCCTTGCCGGGTGTCGTTCCCCTATTGCTGACCTTACCCATTGTCCTTTTCAAGCGCTCAGCCCTCTGGCCCGCGCGTTACTATGCCATCGGTTCGGTGTTGATAGCAGCCGTTCTGATCGCTTGCTGGTGGCTCCCTACCATGCAGCTTCACCCTGAGTGGATGAAGGCCTGGCTTCATTGGAATCGTCTC
>JBILJA010000111.1:0-7860 GCA_044368775.1 Burkholderiaceae bacterium | reverse complement strand
TGTTCTCAATCACCATGGTTGCACCCAGCTTATTGCCAAGGGCTGCGGCGATCGCGCGACTCGACACATCACTCACACCGCCTGCTGGGTAGGGCACGATGAATTTCACGGGTTCCTGTGGGTAAGCGGCAGCCGATTGCGCGACACTTAACTGAGGAAGCGCAAGTGTTGTCAACGTCACTGCTGCTAAAGCTAAACGAACTCGTGAATGATATTTCTGCATTATGTTGTCTCCAGATTTTGTTTTTTAAAGTGCGGCACCACGTGCGGCGATCGGCCAAACTGCTTCGACCTTTCCACCACGAATACAAATCAATTCATCATACAAGTTCACGGTCGGATCGCAATGACCGGGAACCAGCAACAAACTATCGCCCAACGCAGGATGATTAGCCTGCGCGGTCTCCAATACACCATGCTCGTCGCTTGCCTTGGTGTACTCAACACCGGGCATTTGCCACACCACAGGCAGGCCAGAGTCGACACTCGATGCTTTAAGTCCGGCATCGACCACTGCTCGGTTTGCCGTGGGGCGACTCAAGACTGCGGTTTTAACGAACAGCGCATGCTCGAACTGAATATCTTGAGGACCTTGTTGATTTTTAGCGTAATCGGCATCCATAAAAATATAGGAACCAGACTGCACTTCATTAAAGACGCCTGAATCGCGCTCGAGCACCACCGATCCGGTCCCGGCTCCGGTGATACGCTCGACTTTCATTCCCAGCTTTTCAATCGCCGCACGCATGGTGACGGCAATATCGCTAGCTTGACGAATAGCAGCTTGCCTTTTTTCAGGTTCGCGGTAGTGCTGGGCACTGCCGTGATAACACTGCAAACCCATAAAACGCAGATAAGGCGCAGCCTTGATTTGCTGAGCCAACGCGGTCACTTCGTTTACCGAGACCGCGCCGCAGCGTCCCATTCCGACGTCGACTTCGATATAAATATCCACCGTGATCTTGCGAGCACTCGTTGCTTGCGCAAACTGTGCGACTTGTTCCGGGTGATCCACCAGCACGCCAATCGTCGCCCGCGCCGCCATATCGAGCACATGACCTATCTTTTTTGCACCCACAACCTGATTAGTGATCAGCACATCCTGAACTCCGGCTTCGACAAAGCGGGCGGCCTCGCTGACCTTTTGACAGCAAATCCCGATCGCACCCTGCTGAATCTGGCGCAAAGCGATGTCAGGGCACTTATGACTCTTGGCATGAGGCCTGAGGCGCATATTGCTGCCCTCAAGCGCTTTTTGCATCCGCGCGAGGTTGCGCTCGAACGCATCGAGGTCAAGAACTAAGGCCGGTGTATCAATATCATCGAAGGCATCACCAGGATGCGCCGCTTTCCAAGGGGACATGTCAGGTTCTCAATATGATCAATTCGGAGAATGATCTAAAACGAATAGGCTACCATTAACACCTGTAAGAATAGCCTTCTAAAGCTTTCTCGGCAAAAAATTTCTTTATATCTCGGCAAACATGGCAGACATCACACTCAAAAACGTCGTCAAACAATACGGCGACGTCACCATCATAGACAAGCTCTCTCTTGCTGTCACTCACGGTGAGTTTTTCACACTTCTAGGACCAAGTGGCTGCGGGAAAACGACATTGCTTCGGATGATCGCAGGATTTATCATTCCCGACGCAGGTCAAGTACATATCGGCGACGAAGATGTTACTTATCTGGCGGCACACAAACGAGAAACCGGAATGGTTTTTCAGGACTATGCATTATTTCCCGACAAAACCGTATTCGATAACGTAGCCTATGGCTTACGCGTAAGAAAGTTTTCTAGTCAAATAATTGAAGATAAAGTCGATCGGATTCTGCAACGCGTCGAACTTGCTCACCTGAAAAAACGCTATCCTGGAGAGCTGTCTGGTGGTCAACGACAACGTGTCGCACTCGCTCGAGCGCTTGTCATCGAACCCAGAATTCTTCTGATGGATGAGCCACTTTCCAATCTTGATGCAAAACTGCGGATTCAAATGCGCGACGTCATCCGCGAACTCCAGCAAGAAGCCAAGATCACAACTATTTTCGTCACCCACGATCAAGAAGAAGCACTTTCGATGTCAGACCGAATCGCATTATTGCGCAACGGCAAGATCGATCAGCTAGATACACCCGAAGGCCTATACTCACGACCGCTCACCGCCTACGCCGCTGACTTTATAGGTGGAGCTAACTTGATTCCCGTTTCGCACAGCATTGACCGCGGTGCGCTAACTGAAGTTGCCGTTGCGGGTGGATTGATCATGATTGCCACTGACCCGGCAGTCGTCACTCGCGCCCAGTCTTTAAGAGACGCTGCGCAACCGAACTATCAGCTCGCCGTGCGGGCGGAACATATTCATATCCAGCCCACTTCGACAACAAGCGTTCATCATGTACCCGCACAGGTCGTGTTTAGACGCTATCTTGGTTTCAAAGTGACCTACTGTCTACGACTTGTGGATGGCAGCACTCTGATGGCCGATATTCCCACCGCCGCTGATCCGCGGAAACATGCAGGCGACTCGGTTTTTCTGCACTTCTCTCCCGAATGCCGGCTAGTTTTGGCTTAGGTTAGCGAACATGAACCTCTTTTTTAAAAAAACGATATCCCCTTGGTTTCTTCCAACCCTTCTTTGCCTCGGCGTCCTGACATTTTTTGTCGTATGGCCACTACTCTCGCTTTTCTACCATAGCGTTGTCGACAGCAAGACTGGCGCATTCAGTCTGGCAGGTTTTCAGGCTTTTCTGGATAATCCTCGATACGTCGAAGCTTTCTTTAATACTTTACGACTAGGTATTACCGCAACACTAGGATGCATGCTTCTCGGCGCACCGCTCGCTTATGTCGTGACACGCTTTGATTTTCCAGGAAAGTCTATCGTCGCTCTATTGCCTCTGACGACAATCGTCTTACCCGACATCGTAGTGTCCCAGGCGTGGTTGATGCTTCTTGGTAATAATGGTCTGGCGCGCCGTGCGCTTGAGTTTATCGGGATCGAGCTGCCGAGCTTTTATGGCTGGTTCGGCATGACTTACACCCTGATACTGAATGACTACACTTACGCATACATCGGCATGCTTGCTGCGCTAAAAGCGATTGATGGCACGATCGAAGAGGCAGCCACCAACTTGGGCGCTAACGGTCTCAGGCGTACATTGACTGTTACTTTTCCGGTGATGGCTCCTGCCCTATTAATCAATGCGATGGTGGTCTTTACCCTGGCCGTTGATAATTTTTCTATTCCGATGATTTTAGGCGGGTCGGTCGATGTGTTGTCTTCTCTCACCTACACGACCTTTCTTTCCGAGATGGGCTCAGACCCTACGATGCAAAGCGTGCTCGCCGTACTTTCCGTACTGTTAGTTGGTTTAGTACTCTTTTTCCAAAAAACCATCGTAGAGCGTAAAACCTATCACATGCAACAAGGTCGAGCGCCCAAACCAATTCGCGCCAAAGGTTTTTCCGCTGGGCTACTCACCTTTGTCGTGCTGCTCTTTGTCGCGTTATCGCTGATCCCCGCGATCATTGTTTTGATTGGCGCCTTTACCAAGTCAAGCGGTCCGGTGATGCAATATGGCACGTTCACGCTTGAAAATATGGATCGTGCATTGCGACAAGCACCAGGTCCAATTTTTAATTCGCTCTCACTGGCCAGTATCGCAACGCTGATCGGTACCTGCTTTGCCACGATCGTCAGTTACCTGATTGTCAAAAAAAGGATGTGGATTGTTTCGATTTTGGATTATGTTGTGATGTTACCGCTAGCGATTTCCGGCACGGTACTCGGTATCGCATTGATTCAAACTTATAACAGCGGCATGATTATTCTCACGGGCACGTGGGCTATTATGGCCGCAGCATACTTTGTGCGAAAAGTTCCATTTTCAATTCGTTCAGCCTCCGCCTCCCTCTACAGCATCCCCGACTCGATAGAAGAAGCTTCAATCAATCTTGGTGTACCGCCGATCAAAAGCTTTTTCAAAGTGATTCTGCCCATCATGAAACCCGCAATCCTTGGAGCTGCCATCCTGATGTGGGTCACATCATTGTCTGAAATATCAGCTACCATTGTTTTGTATTTTGGCGGTATGGAAACGATGCCCATAGAAATGTACCGTCAGATCGACTCGGGTTACTTGGCTCGGGCCTCAGCCTACGGAGTCATCCTGATGACAGTGATCTTGATTCCGGTTTATCTTTCAATCCGTTTTTTAAAGCTTGACCTTTTTTCCAGTCGTAATCCCTAACTCAGGAGTCATCGCATGACACATTTCACAATGATCCGCTTCTTCGCACCTGCGACACTTGGTGCACTCGCTCTTTTTAGCGCTGCAACAGCCTTTGCAAACAGTGCGGTGATGTACACCTCAAACAATGTTCAGGTAATCGATACGGCCACGGATATTGCCAAAAAAACTGCACCTGGACTCAATATTCAAAAAGTCACTTCTGGCACGGGCGCATTGATGAAACGCATCGAAGCCGAGGCAAAAAATCCTTTGGGAGATGTTGTCTGGGGCGCCGGCTTTGGCACCATGGCAGCCTTTCGTCAAAATTTCCAACCCTATGAGTCTGCACAAGCCAAGGATATTCCGGCTCAATTCAAGGGTCCCGATCATCTATGGGTAGGCTCAAATGCGCATGTCATGATCTTGATGGTCAATAACAAGCAACTCAAAGGCGCCACCGCCCCAAAAAGCTGGACAGACTTGTTCGCCCCAGCTTGGAAAAACAAGATCATTATGGGTGATCCCGCTACTTCCGGCAGCGCCTATGATCAGGTATACGGCATTTATCAATTGTTTGGCGCTGACGGATTGAAAAAACTGGCTGCAAACGTTGTCATTTCAAAAAGCTCGGCACAAGTCTATAAAGGTGTCGCCAACGGTGAATATCCTATCGGCATCACGATGGAATACGCCGCCTACTCTTATGTTGCCGGTGGTCAAAAAGAAATTGAGCTCGTCTACCCAAAAGAAGGTGCCTTCGTTGCACCCGAAGCAGTCGCAATCATCAAAAATCCTAAAAATGGTGCTGCTGCAGCCCAACAACTGTACGATGTGTTGCTTTCAAAAGAAGTCCAGGAAGCCGAGTTGATTCAAAACTTTCGCCGCCCGACACGCTCTGATATCGATGTCTCAAAATTGACCAAGCTTCCTAACCTGAGCAATATCAAGGTTGTTGGCACTGATCCTGCAAAAGCGGCTGCTGACTATAAGGTCGTGATCGACCTCTGGAAAGATGCCCTGAAAAGTGCCGGAAAATAATTTTTCCTAAAGCCTGAAACTTTTTTTTACTTTTTTAGTGCTTAGAAAACATCCTTCACTCAAAATCAGCAAGATGTTCCCGGCCAATTTATGGCTGGGACTTCTCGTTTTTGTTTACGCATGGATATTTATCTGGCCACTAGCGTTGCGGATATTAGCCTCAGAGCATCACGGTTGGTTTCTTCTAAAAGAAAGCTGGCAAGACGTGATGAATACGATCGGCCTGATCGAGCTGCCACGCCTTGCAGTGGGTTTAGGCATGATGATTATGTCTGCCGGCTTACTCTGGCGTGCTCGAGTCGCTTGGGTGCTTTCGCTGACCATGCTGGCGTTCGCGCTGCTGATCGAGCTTTACACCGCTAGCGGCCATCTTCTTTTAACTGCTTGCAATATTGCCTTGTTTTTCGTCCTGCTCAAGCACTGGCAAGTATTTAGCCGCATTAGCTTTGCTGCAAGCAGTATGTACGCCATCATCAGCGTCAGTTGGCTGCTCTTTTATTCAGTTTCTGGGACTCTTTACTTAGGTAACGCTTTTCATCCACCTATCGAAGACCCAGTTGCAGCCCTTTATTTTTCTGTCATTACGATGGCGACTGTCGGTTATGGAGATATTATCCCCATTAATCAGACTTCCCGACTGTTTGTTATTTCCATAGTCATTTTTGGCGTCACTGTTTTTGCGACCACGATCAGCGCGCTTGCCGGCCCCATCATAGGCGGCAATCTTAAAAAATTCATCATTAAAAGGGCCATTCTCTCCATGAGAAAAAATCATGTCATCGTTTGCGGCACAACCCCGCTCGCCATGAATGTTATTGCGGGATTGCTGGCCCGTGGCCAACACGTGACGGCGATTGTGATGCCTAATGTGACGCCCCAATATCCAGCGCATACCGATGTTTTGGTGGGCGATGCGACGACGCTCGATGTACTCAAAGAGGCAGGATTGGAGGAGGCTCAATACCTGTTGGCGCTCAAAGACGACGATTCAGAAAATGCTTTCATCATCTTGGCAGCCAAAGAACTTGTCGGCAACAGTAACGTCAAAACCGTCTCCGTCGTCAACGAATCAGTCCATCTCTCAAAAATTCAACGCGTTCACCCCGATATGATCTTTTCTCCTCAAATGTTGGGGAGCGAGATTTTGACCCGCACGCTCGCAGGCGAAGTGATCGATAGCAAGGTGATCATGGATTTGTTCTTCAAAAGCACTAAATCCGATGCTGAAAGCTCTGGTAAACCCTAATAAAACGAATGTGAGGGTGATGGGGTGTGTAATCCCGCGCAGGGGTGGGTTTAGGCTAATTCACTTTTAGCACGTGGTTGTATAGAATCGAGTATCGGTTTGATGACCTCAAGCCGCTTGATAAATACGGCTGACGGCCTTGAGTGCTAAAGGGCGGACAGGCGTGTTTTTTGCATAAAAATCATTTGGAGATCTCATGAAACAATCAGCAAAACATGCACTTTCAGCCGCAGCGCTAGGCGCCGCTCTGCTTGCTGGAGCACCCGTATCCGCGCAGCAAGTCACACTCATGACCGGTCCACAAGGTGGTGTTTGGGTGCCGCTCGGTGGTGCCCTCAAAGGCATGTGGGAAAAAGCGATTCCTGGTCTTCAAATCACAGCTCAACCAGGTGCGGGTATCGCCAATGTGATTGGCGTCCAGACAGGTAAGGCTCAAATTGGTTTTTCAAACTCAAGTAGCGCGGTCGATGGCGCGATGGGTAATGCGCCCTTCAAAGAGAAGACCAGCAAGGTCTGCCAGATGACCAACATTTACCCACAGTATTTCCAAGTCGTCGCGACCGCAGCATCCAAGGTCAACTCTTATGCCGATATCAAAGGCAAGCGTCTAGTCGCGCAATCAAAAGGCAACACAGCCGAAGCCATTACCGCAACCGTTCTTAAGCTCAACGGTTTCGACTACAGCGGACTCTCGCGGATGAATTTCCAAGCAAGCTACACCGATGCCGTTTCGATGATGAAAGACGGACACGTGGATGTCTTTACCCTTGGCACGACGGCACCAGCCTCAGCCGTGATGGATCTGGCGAGTGCGCGTGATATCAAACTTGTCCCCGTTGACGACAAAACAATGGATGGCATGCGCAAAATGAACGCAGGCTACAGCAAGTTGATCATTAAGGCTGGCACGTACCCGAAACAAGACAAGGACGTTCCTGTCATAGGCTATCAAACCCATCTGATCGTGAGTTGCGATATGCCTGAGCAAGTTGTTTACAACATGGTCAAGACCATGGCTCAAAACATTCCGGCCATGTCCGCAGTCAATAAGGCGATTGGAGATTTGACACCAAAAATGATGGCTGCCGATGCTGGCATCCCCATGCATCCAGGTGCGATCAAGTACTTTAAAGAAGTCGGCGCACTGTAAACTTGCCTGACACTCTTTCCAGGGACGAACTGTCCCTGGAAAGATTAAAGTTTGCACACTGATAAAAAAATTAACTATAAATGATCACTCAGCAGCGCCTGAAACACTGGCAGTCCCTTCAGAGTTATTCCAACTAAGAGGCTGGTAATCGATTGGCGCAGCAGTCGCCATCCTAACCTTCCATGGCTCT
>JBILJA010000014.1:0-28893 GCA_044368775.1 Burkholderiaceae bacterium | reverse complement strand
GTCAGCTCGACTCAGCGATCAAGCGTGCGCGCTTCTTGGCCTTGCTGCCCTTCACTGATAACCACAACTGATCCCGGGGCACACTATGCAAATCATTCTGCTCGAAAAAGTCGTTAACGTTGGAAACCTCGGTGAAGTTGTTCGCGTGCGCGATGGCTATGCCCGTAATTTTCTGATTCCCCAGAAAAAAGCACGTCGTGCGACCGAAACAGCTCTCAAAGAATTCGAAGTTCGCCGTGCTGAGCTTGAAAAAGCGCAGGCTGAAAAACTAGCGGCCTGCCAAGCCTTAGGCGAGCGTCTCGAAAGCTTCGCCTTGAGCATCAAGCAAAAAGCTGGGGTTGATGGCCGTTTGTTCGGTTCCGTGACAAATATGGATATTGCTCAGGGTCTGATCGCTGCTGGTTTTGCAGGTATCGAAAAGTCACAAATTCGTCTGCCTGAAGGCCCTCTGAAGGCTATTGGCGAGACTTCCATTCAGATTGCGTTGCATCCTGACGTGGTCAGCAATATTACGGTTGTTGTGGTGGGTGATTTGGTCTAATCAAGACCTGTCGCACTCCATAAAAAAGCCGGCTAATGCCGGCTTTTTTGTCTTTCCTGTCAAGGGCGTCTACTCGCAGTTTTTTGTACATGCCTAAGGCCTTAAGGTTATGATGCATTCATGAATAATCCGCCAGACCCACAACTCGAGTATTTGCGTGTTCCCCCACACTCTGTCGAAGCGGAGCAATCCGTTTTGGGTGGACTACTCTTGGATAATGGAGCATGGGAACGCATCACGGATGTGGTCAACGAAAATGACTTTTATCGCTACGATCATAGGTTGATTTGGCAGCATATTTCTCGTCTTATCAACCTGTCCCGACCTGCGGATGTCGTGACTGTTCATGAGTCGATCGCAAGCGTCGGAAAGTCCGAAGAGGTGGGTGGCCTAGGCTATCTGAATGCTCTTGCGCACAATACGCCGTCGGCAGCCAATATTCGTCGCTATGCTGAAATTGTTCGCGAGCGTTCGATGTTGCGCAAACTGGTGACTGTTGCCGATGAGATTGCCGCGACAGCGTTTAATCCGCAAGGTAAAGAAGCGCGACAGTTATTGGATGAGGCGGAGTCCAAAGTTTTTAAGATTGCTCAAGAGGGTGCGAAAGCGAGCGCAGGTTTTAGAGAGATTCAGCCTTTGCTTTCCGAAGTCGTAGAGCGTATCGATGAACTCTATCACCGTGAAGGTGATACCGATGTCACAGGTGTGCCGACAGGCTTTACTGACCTGGATCGTATGACTTCAGGTATGCAGGCTGGAGATCTTGTGATTGTGGCGGGGCGACCCTCCATGGGTAAAACATCGCTCGCCATGAATATTGCCGAACATGTTGCCATCGAGCAGGGCTTGCCTGTCGCCGTGTTTTCAATGGAAATGGGGGCCGTCCAACTTGCGATGCGTATGTTGGGTTCAGTGGGCATGTTGGATCAGCATCGCATGCGGACCGGCAAGTTGCTTGCAGATGACTGGCCTCGTGTGACGCATGCGGTACAGAAAATGCAGGATGCTCAGATGTATATCGATGAGACGCCCGCACTGAGTTCGGTAGAAGTACGCGCTCGAGCGCGTCGCTTGGCGCGTCAGTGCGGCAAGCTTGGACTCATCGTGATCGACTATTTACAGCTTATGGGTGCGAGCTCTGCTGGCGAGAATCGAGCGACTGAGATTTCTGAGATCAGCCGGTCTCTTAAAGCGCTTGGCAAAGAACTGGAGTGTCCAGTGATTGCCTTGTCTCAGCTCAATCGCAGTCTCGAGCAGCGGCCCAACAAACGACCTGTGATGAGCGATTTGCGCGAATCCGGCGCCATCGAACAAGATGCTGACTTGATCTTGTTTATTTATCGCGACGAGGTCTACAACCCTGACTCGCCCGATAAGGGGACTGCAGAAATCATTATTGGTAAACAACGAAACGGTCCGATTGGGACGGTTCGTTTGACGTTCCAGGGCTCAAGTACGCGTTTCTTAAATTTTGCGGGTGGTAGCGCGAGCTACTAATTGACTCTGGGGTTGCTCATCGCAACCGCTTGACGGTTTTGAACGATCTGTCTGATCTTGACGGCATCACCGATGCGCGTGCCTTTGCCATCTGCATTCAACAGCACGATGGCGGTATCACGGTTATTGATGCGAGCCACCATCACGAGGCACTGTCCCGCCTCGTTAATAAAACCAGTCTTTGAGACTCTGATGTCCCAGTTTGGATTCGTCACGAGCATATTGGTATTGCGAAAAAGCGTCGCGTGTCCACGCGCTGAGATTTCGTGTTGTTGATTCGTTGAGTAATAGCGAATGCTGGAGCGTGCGGCTGTTGCTTGCATTAACTTGACTAAATCTCTTGGTGTCGCGACATTGGCGCTTGACAGTCCAGTGGGTTCGACAAAACGACTATTATTCATGCCTAATTCACGCGCTTTGCTGTTCATTGCAGCAACAAAAGCGGGCATGCCACCCGGATAGTGGCGCCCCAAGGCGTTAGCGGCACGGTTTTCTGAAGACATGAGTGCTAAATGCAGCATGTCACCGCGCGAGAGTCTCTGACCCACGGCGAGGCGTGAACGACTGAACTTCACAACATCGACGTCTTCTTGCGTGATTTGCAGCATTTCATCAAGCGGTTGTTTTGCGTCGACGACCACCAATGCCGTCATTAATTTTGTGATCGAAGCGATTGGGCGGGCGACCTCATCGTTACGAGAAAAAAGCACGGCCTTGCTGTTCAGATCCTGGACGAACACCACATTTGAACGCAAACCACTCGCGGGGTTGCCGGACTGTTGCTCTGCGTGCGCACGTTTGGCGCTAGCGGCGTTTGCGACAGCTGCCGTGGTTGCCCCAGCGGCGAGAGCCTTACTCGTGTTAGAGCTTGATTTGACACCGCGTGTACCTTGGGGAGTGCCGGCAGGCGCGGCTTTCTTCTTTTGTGCGTTTGCAGTTGCTTTAGGTTTGGGTTTTGGTTTGTTATTGTTCGCCGTATTTGTTTTAGCCGTCGTCGACTTGCTTGTTGTTTTCTGGGCTTGCGACGTTTTGGGCTTGGGCGCTTGAGCATTCGATGCGCTTGTACTTTGCGCAATACTTTGGGTGCCGGCGAGTGCCAAGATCAGACAAACTAAGCTTGAAAGACATACATTGCGAAGGGGTAAAAAGAGACTTAAACGCATTCCCAGCACCCTAATAAGTATAAAAACTATTCAAATTATATACTTAGCTGAGATAGTTAAACTGTTTATTTATCAATAATAGTAAAAACGAGGGTTTACCCTTAATTAAAATCTTTGTTCGCCTTAAGCGTCAGACTTTGCCGCGGTCAGTTTCAGCGCTAAATCGAATGCTGTGCGAAGAGAGCTTGGATCGGCAATGCCACGCCCAGCAATATCGAAAGCGGTGCCATGATCCACGCTCGTTCGCACAAAAGGTAAGCCGACCGTCACATTGACACCTTCGTCAATGCCAAGGTATTTGATGGGAATCAAGCCCTGGTCGTGATATTGCGCAACGCAAATGTCAAACTCGCCATTGCGCGCGCGCATAAAAACCGTGTCACCAGGCCAAGGACCCGAAGCATCAATGCCTTTGGCGCGTGCCAACGCAATGGCCGGCGTAATGATGTCTAAATCCTCTCTTCCGAATTTACCTTGTTCACCCGCATGCGGATTCAGACCTGCGACCGCAACACGGGGTGAGGGGATGCCCATTGCGCGGCATGCCGAAGCGGCGAGTTCGATTGTTCGTAACTCGAGATCCGTGCTCAGGGAGGTGGGGACTGCAGAAAGAGGAATATGGATCGTCACTAACATCACTCTGAGTTGGTCATTGACCAACATCATGGCGACGTGAGGTGTCTTGGAGCGTTGTGCAAGAATTTCAGTATGACCTGGAAAGTCTACCCCTGCGGCATGCATCGATTCTTTGTTTAGAGGCGCCGTGACGATTGCGCGAACGCGCCCCGCCAATGCATCATCAATCGCAGCGTGAAGCGCTTGGACGGCAGCGTATCCCGCGCGTGCATCGACCACGCCAAAGGGTAGCTCTTTGGGCAAAGCAGGTGAGGTTGCTCGTACAAAAATAAATCCGGGCTGTTGAAAATCGTCGGACAGCGGGTCTTCAGGTGTGAGTTCGACAATCTTGAGCGACACGCCCAGAAGCGCACAAGCACGGCTTAAGGCCCCTGCGTCGCCATACACGACGCAGGGTGCATTGAGTCCTTGAGCATGCAGTTTGACGACAATCTCGGGCCCGATGCCAGCAGCATCACCGACCGTCATCGCAAGCGGTATACGGTTCAGGGCAAGCGCCGCCTTTGATGTAACAGACATGGTTAAAGTACTTCGCCTGCGTAGTCGGCCAAACGAGAACGTTCTCCGCGCTGCAGCGTGACATGACCCGCATGCGGCCAACCTTTGAAACGATCCACGACAAAAGTCAAGCCAGAGCTGCCCTCTGTCAGGTAGGGCGTATCGATCTGTGCGATGTTGCCCAAGCAAATGACTTTTGTGCCGGGACCCGCGCGCGTGATCAAGGTTTTCATTTGCTTTGGCGTTAGGTTTTGCGCTTCGTCGATAATTAAATATTTGTTCAAGAACGTGCGGCCTCGCATAAAGTTCAACGATTTGATTTTGATCCGCGAGCGGATCAAATCCATCGTGCCAGCGCGACCCCAGTCATGCGTTTGACCATTTGCAATAGAGGAGCCACCATCGGTTTCTCCCATCGTGAGCACTTCGAGATTGTCCTCAAGCGCGCCCATCCATGGTTGCATTTTTTCTTCTTCAGTACCGGGCAAAAAGCCAATGTCTTCACCAACGGGAACCGTGACACGCGTCATGATGATCTCGGTATAGCGCTTTGTTTCAAGAACTTGCGCAAGACCTGCGGCGAGTGCCATGAGCGTTTTGCCCGTTCCTGCTTGTCCAAGCAATGAGACAAAGTCACAGTCCGGATTCATTAATAAATTCATCGCGAAATTTTGTTCGCGGTTACGGGCGGTGACGCCCCAGACATTATTTTTCCCATGGGTAAAGTCACGCAGCGTGGCGAGAACCGCACTTTTACCGTTGACTTCGCGCACTTGCGCATACAAGGGCATTGGACCTTCAAAATACACAAATTGATTCACCATAAATTGGTGACAGAGCGGCCCTGAAATGCGGTAAAAAGTTGTGCCACCTTGCTGCCAAGACTCCACACCTTTGCCGTGTTTGTTCCAAAAGTTATCAGGGAGCGCAAGGGTGCCGCTGTAGAGTAAGTCCGAGTCCTCCAGGACTTGATCATTGAAATAGTCTTCTGCAGAAAGCGACAGCGTCCGCGCTTTGAGACGCATATTGATGTCTTTGGAAACCAGAACAACGTCGCGATCGGTGAACTTGTTGGCTAAAGCCCGGACAACCCCCAAGATCTGGTTGTCGGCTTTCCCCATCGGAAGATCCGGTGGGAGCGTGCTGGCCATCAATGTGGTTTGAAAAAATAATCGCCCCGTCGCATCTTTGTGGCCGAGCCCGTCTAGGGGTAGACCAAGATCGAGATCACGATGCTCGCCGACCAAGGTATCAAGAGAGCGACTGACTTGTCGCGCATTGCGAGCGACTTCGGACATGCCTTTCTTTTGATGATCCAACTCTTCAAGCGTCATCATGGGGAGAAAGACATCGTGCTCTTCAAATCTAAAGAGCGAGCTTGGATCGTGCAGCAGGACATTGGTGTCGAGCACGAAAAGTTTGCGTAGCTGTTGACTCGAAGATTTATTCGCAGTTTTGTTCGCAGTTTTGTTCGCAGTAGGCGACTTGGCAAGTTTCTGACGAGCGGGTTTCTCTATCGAATTTTTGTTGTTGCTTTGCTCCGAGGAGAGCCCGGAAAGATCGAGGGTAATTGATTTCGAAGGTTTTGCGGTCTCCGGCGGTTCAACCGCCGAGGGCGCAGCAACAGGGTTCTGGCTGATTGCTTTGGTGCTCAAAGCTTCACGCGTTGGCTCACTGCGCTTAAAAGGTGCTTCAGTCGAAATGTTGGGTTCGAGCTTGAGATCAGCGACATCGAGAATAGCGGCAGGGCGTGAGGGCAGCTTTGGCAATGGCATGAATGAGTTCTCTTAGAAAGAAAGGGAGCGATAAAAGGAGCGTAGGGCAAAGAGCAATCAGGTCAGGCTGCGCGCAGCCTGGAGTACCTCTTGGGCATGTCCTGGTACCTTCAATCCACGCCAGGCTTGAACGAGTTTGCCGCGCGCATCAATTAAGAAGGTGCTGCGTTCAATGCCGCGCACTTGTTTGCCATACATTTGCTTGAGTTTGATCACGCCGTAGGCGTTACAGACGTTCTCGTCCGTATCTGCGATCAGAGGAAACGGTAACGTGAGTTTTTCTGAAAAATTTTCATGCGATTTCAAGGAGTCGCGCGACACGCCAATCACAACGCAGCCGTTGGCTAAAAACTCATCGTGTAAGTCACGAAAATTTTCTGTTTCTGTGGTGCATCCCGGCGTGTTGTCTTTAGGGTAAAAATACATGATGACGCCGCGCCCAACGCAGCGCTCCAAAGAGATCTCTCCAAAGGTGCTTTGCGCAGAAAAGCTAGGTGCTGGTTTGCCGATGAGGACAATGCTCATTAGATTTTCTCCGGTAAGAGGGCGGCGATCACTTGTCGGCCTTCGGCCATTAAAATATTGTAGGTACGGGCGGCAGCCTCGGTCGTCATGCATTCGACCCCGACGCCCGCCCGCAGCAGAGGCGTGATGATTTTGTGGTCTAACATGCGTTGACGCGAACCCGTGCCGACCAACAGGACCTCGGGTCTCACCCCGTCAACCTCGGGCTGGGGGGGCTCGTTGGAGTCCAGAAATGCGAGGGGATCGACAGGTTTTAGGGTTAGTCCAGCCGCCTGTAGGAGCAAAGCCGTTGAGATCTCGTCAGCGCTTTCGGCAAGCCATCGATTGACGGGACCTTCAGGACCAAAAGCAATCGCATGGTTAAAGCTGATTTTGTTGATTTCGACGAAACCGTTGCCGTATCCTGTGACGGTGTTGAGGGCCGCATTGTGATCTGTATGAAGCTTCAATCAATACTCCAGCTAGTTCGCCCGATGATAGCGCAATCAATCGTACGTTGTGATGTCATCGCAAGTTAACGAAGGAATTCAAATCACGGATTTTGTGATCCAAGCGCTAGCGATTTGCGGCATCGGTCCTGATGCGCTAGATTACAGGGTTTTGTTGCACTGCATATAAAGCAAGATTAAGATTTTCTTATACAAGGACTCAGGATGAGGAAGTTCTCTCGCATCGAGCGTTTGCCCCCCTATGTGTTTAACATCACGGCAGAGCTCAAAATGGCGGCACGTCGGCGGGGCGAGGACATTATCGACATGTCCATGGGCAACCCCGATGGGGCCACGCCTCCTCATATTGTGAGCAAGCTGGTCGAAGCTTCCGAACGTCCTACGACGCATGGATATTCTGTCTCAAAAGGGATTCCGCGTTTGCGCAAGGCGATCACGGATTGGTATGCGCGCCGCTATCAGGTGCAGTTTGATCCGGACTCTGAAGCCATCGTGACGATTGGCTCTAAAGAAGGCCTGGCCCACTTGATGCTTGCGACCTTGGATGCGGGCGATACCGTTTTGGTGCCCAACCCGAGCTATCCGATTCATATTTATGGCGCCGTGATCGCAGGGGCCAACATCCGCTCCGTTCGCATGACCCCGGGAACTGATTTTTTCGAAGAACTCGAGCGCGCGGTGCGCGAATCCATTCCCAAGCCTAAAATGATGATCTTGGGCTTTCCGAGTAATCCCACGGCGCAATGCGTAGATCTCTCTTTTTTCGAACGCGTCGTTAAGCTCGCTCAAGAGCACAACATCATCGTTGTGCACGATCTTGCTTACGCAGACATCTGTTTCGATGGCTATCAGGCACCATCGATTATGCAGGTGCCAGGTGCCCGTGAGGTCGCGGTTGAGTTTTTTACCATGAGTAAAAGTTACAACATGGCGGGCTGGCGGATTGGTTTCATGGTGGGCAATGCCGAATTGGTCAATGCCTTGGCGCGCATTAAAAGTTATCACGATTACGGCACTTTTACACCGATTCAGGTTGCGGCGATCGCGGCGCTGGAGGGATCGCAGGAATGCGTCGCCGAGGTCGTGGAGAAATACCAAAATCGTCGGGATGTTTTAGTCAAAGGTCTTCACGAGGCGGGCTGGATGGTGGACAATCCAAAAGCCTCCATGTATATCTGGGCGCATATCCCTGAGCCTTATCGTGCGGCGGGTTCTCTTGAGTTCGCCAAGCGTATCCTCGAAGAGGCCAAGGTCGCGGTGTCGCCCGGTATCGGTTTCGGTGATTATGGTGATGAGTATGTCCGTTTCGCCTTGATAGAAAATGAGCAGCGCACGCGTCAAGCGGTGCGCGGCATCAAAGAAATGTTTCGTAAGGATGGATTGTTGTAATGGAATCAATCAAGGTCGGTTTGTTGGGGCTAGGCGTCGTCGGTGGCGGCACTTGGAAAGTGTTGGCGCGTAATGCTGGAGAAATCTCTCGTCGTGCGGGTCGCAACATCGAAGTGACCCGCGTGGCGGTGCGCGATATCGCCAAAGCGCGTGCGTTGCTAGGCGATGCTGTTGAGCTTGGCACAGATTCTTTTGCCGTCGTGCGCGATCCTTCAATCGATATCGTGGTCGAGTTGATTGGTGGCGATACCCTCGCGCGCGAACTGGTGCTAGAGGCGATCGCCCATGGCAAACATGTTGTGACCGCGAACAAAGCCTTGCTGGCCAAACACGGGACGGAGATTTTTGCCGCGGCCTCAGCCAAAGGTGTGATGGTCGCGTTCGAAGCTGCCGTCGCTGGCGGTATTCCTATCATTAAAGCGATACGCGAAGGCTTGACAGCAAATCGCATCGAATGGGTCGCAGGCATTATCAACGGAACGACCAATTTCATTTTGTCGGAAATGCGTTCACGTGGCTTACCTTTTGCGACCGTGCTGGCTGAGGCGCAAAAACTGGGATACGCCGAAGCGGATCCGACCTTTGATATCGAAGGGGTCGATGCTGCGCACAAGCTCACCTTGCTTGCATCGTTGGCGTTTGGGATTCCTGTGCAGTTCGATGAGGCGCACATCGAGGGTATTTCCTCGCTGGCTTCCGAGGACATCAAGCTTGCTGAACGATTAGGTTATCGGATCAAACTCCTGGGTATTACAAAGCGTCGTCCCAACGGGATTGAGTTACGTGTGCATCCGGCACTTGTGCCGAGCGCCTCTCTACTCGCCAACGTCGAAGGTGCGATGAATGCAGTCTTGGTGCGTGGCGACGCAGTGGGTCAGACACTTTATTACGGCAAGGGTGCGGGTGAGGAACCAACTGCGTCGGCTGTTGTCGCCGACCTGGTCGACGTCACACGTTTACACACAGCAGATCCTGAACACCGCGTCCCGCATTTAGCGTTTCAACCCGATGCGATGTCGGACACCCCGATCTTGTCGATCGAAGACGTCGTGACCTCATACTATTTACGGATGACTGTCGCGGATCAGCCAGGTGTCTTGGCGGACATCGCCCGTGTGTTGGCCGATGCAGGGATCTCGATTGGCTCGATGATTCAACAGCCATCTGACGCTGATGGCAGCGCGGATCTGATCTTTTTGACGCATCAAGCGCTAGAGCGAAATATCAATATCGCTATTGCTCGGATCGAAGCTCTGAAATTCATTCGTTCCAGCGTGACCCGATTGAGAGTGGAAAGCTTGTCATGAAATATGTTTCAACACGTGGGGGAATGCAAGCTCTCGAATTTTCGGATATTTTGTTAGAAGGTTTAGCCCCCGATGGTGGCTTGGCTGTGCCTGAAAATATTCCTCAAGTTTCTGCGCAAACGCTCGAATCTTGGCGCACTTTGCCATATCACGCGTTAGCGACCGAAGTGTTGTCTTTGTTCGTGACGGATATCGAGCGCGCGACGTTGGCTGCCATGACGGCAACCGCCTATTGCAAGGCATCCTTCAAAACCGAAGCGATTGTGCCGGTTCAGCCCTTATTTGATGGACTGTCACTGTTGAGCTTGTCCGAAGGACCCACTCTTGCGTTCAAAGACATGGCGATGCAGTTTTTAGGCCAAGTCTTTCCTTATGTGCTCAAGCAGCGCGGGTCGACGCTCAATATTCTTGGCGCGACCTCTGGAGATACCGGTTCGGCCGCCGAATACGCGATGCGTGGTAAGGAGGCTGTGGCGGTCTTTATGCTTTCACCGCATGGACGGATGAGCGCGTTTCAACGTGCGCAAATGTATTCGCTGCAGGATGCCAATATTCACAATATCGCAGTCAAAGGCGTGTTTGACGAAGCACAAGACGTTGTCAAAGCGCTCGCGGGCGATTTACCGTTCAAGTCCAAGTATCGTCTAGGTGCGGTCAACTCGATCAACTGGGCGCGTATCGCCGCACAGATTGTGTATTACTTTCACGGTTGGCTACGCTCGACTTCGGGTCCTGGACAAGAAGTTTCGTTCACGGTGCCTTCCGGCAATTTTGGCAATATCCTGGCGGGTCATATTGCGCGTTCGATGGGTTTGCCAATTCGCCGGTTGGTGCTCGCTACCAACGAAAACAATGTCCTCGAAGAGTTCTTTCGCACGGGGATTTACCGTCCGCGTGGAGCGGCTCAAACCTTTGCGACCTCGAGTCCCTCAATGGACATTTCTCGCGCCTCTAATTTCGAACGGTTTGTTTACGATCTTGTGGGACGTGATGCCGAGCGAGTTGCCGGTCTCTGGCGTGCGTTATCGCAAGAGGGTTTCTTCGATCTATCAAGTATGAAGCCTGAACTTGAGCGTCGCTATGGTTTCGTTGCCGGGTGCAGTACGCACCAGGATCGTTTGACCACGATCCGTGACGTTCACGCGCGCACCGGAGTATTAATCGATCCCCACACGGCGGATGGCATCAAAGTGGCTGCATCCTTCGTCGAGCCCGGCATTCCGATGTTGGTTCTCGAGACCGCCTTACCGGCCAAGTTTTCTGAGGTGATCGAAGAGGCGCTTGGCGTGCCCGCACCTTTGCCCGAGGGCCTGGAAAACCTTGAGTCCTTACCGCAGCGCTTTACGGTCTTGCCTTGTGATGTTGCAAGTGTTCGCGCCTACATCACCGAGCACGCAGGACACTGAGCGCCATGCAAATGCTGACTTCATCCCATTTCCTGGCTGTGGCGCTTGGTGCGACAGCGGGAGCGTGGTTGAGGTGGCTGTTAAGCTTATGGCTGAATCGTCATGCGGATATGTTGCCTTGGGGCACCTTCGCGGCCAACATGATTGGCGGTTATTTTGTCGGCCTCATTTTGGGCTTGGTGGCGGCGCATCCAGAGTGGCCGCTGTTTTGGCGCTTATTGCTCGTCACGGGATTCTTGGGGGCGCTCACCACTTTTTCTACGTTTTCAGCCGAGGTCGTCGCCTTGGTCGAAGAAGGGCGTTTCGGCATGGCCATCTCCTATGCCGGGATGAGCCTCGCGGGCTCGCTGGTACTGACTTTCTTGGGCTTATTGACGGCGCATAGCCTTAGAGGCTAAGTTCTTTTTCTAATACCGTCGCTGCAGCAAGACCGCTGCGCACAGCTCCCTCAAGCACGGCTGGATATCCTGTGTCGGTCCAATCTCCCGCTAAAACAATTCGAGGCCAAGGGCTTCTGTTAGTCGGGCGCGCAAGGCCCGGAACCGCATCGAAAGTTGCCCGCTTTTCCACAATCAGTCTTTGGTGTTTGACGGCAGGCATCTCATGGGTACTGAGGGGATGTTTCGCACATTGTTCTCTTATTTGGGAGGCAATGGCCTGAACAAAGGGTGCTCTGTCTTGCTTCAAAAAATCGGTCGCGTCACTGATCACCACACTCAGTTGTCTAGGGTGTGCGGCGCGTTTAAAGACCCATTGTCCTACATGACCGCGCGCGAAGTCTTCATCAAGCATCAGCATGGGTTGCGGTAGTTGCCAGTCCGACTCGAGCTCAAGGGTCAGCGTCGCAATGGCACGATACTCAAAGGCTTGCAGGTTCCGGTGCAGTACGTCGCCCTCGTCAGTTGGGTCGAACAAAATTCGCGCCGCAGCATAGGGCGGTACCGCAACAACACAGGCATCAAAGTGCTCTTGATCAATCTGGACCTGTGAGGGGGTTGCACGAACTTTGCGCACAAGATGGCGATAGCGCATCGTCACGGTTTGCGCGGCGGCTTCAGGCCACAGTTGAGTTAAGTCAACGCTGGGAATCACTAAGTCGCTCGCGCCATGTGGTCCATTCAAGCTATCGCGCAGCACATTGAGAAAGAGCTGCGCGCAGCTTTGCGCGATCGGCGTGTTGAGGGCCGCCAGGCATAAGGGTGTCCAGAGCCGCTGAGAAAGTATCGTCGACTGTTGGTGTCGTTGCAATAATGACTGAACGGTTTCATTTGGCTGCGCGCGCCAGCCCGTTAGTCGACACTGCAGCATCATGCGCAGGGCACGTAGGCGTTCGGTCAGTCCGAGGCCTTTAGCCGATAACAAGGCCAGCAGGGTATTGAGTGGTGCGGGCAGCGTGGAGGCCTGCAGCTTAAAGCGACCATCGGCACTTTCAAGATGCAAGGGCGTGCGCAAAAGCACGTGCTCAAAAGAAGGGCTTGGTTGGAGGCGTTCGATGAGTTTGAGTGATTCGGTGTAGGCGCCGAGCATCAGGTGCTGGCCGTTATCGATGCGTCCCATATTGACATCGTCGACACCCCGTGCGCGTCCACCCGGAACGGGTGCGGCCTCAAAGACTGTGACCGTCGCGCCTAGGTCTTTGAGGCGAACGGCCGCGGCCAGTCCAGCCCAGCCCGCACCCACGACGGCAATGTTCACGTTGTTTCACTCGAACGCCTGATTTGTCGCACTACGCTACCACCAGCGCCCACAAAATTTTTCCAGGCAAGCCAAAACTTTCTGATGGGCGTGAGCGAAATGCGTTGATTCAGCACTTGCCACTTTTCGTCTTCGATTTCATCGAGCAGGGCATGATAAATGGCCGCCATCATGAGTCCGGGACGTTGCGCGCGGCGGTCGTTGGCGGGGAGTGCGTCGATCGCTTCGCGGTAGAGCGTCCGTGCGCGTGCTGCTTCAAAAGCCATCAGCGAAGAAAAGTTTTCGGAGTATTGGCTGTTGAGAACATCGGCGGCACGCACGCCAAACTGTTGCAGGTCGCTGATGGGTAGATAAATTCGTCCTCGGCGAGCATCGTCACCGACGTCTCGGATGATGTTGGTCAGCTGAAAGGCAATTCCTAACTTGCTTGCATATTGAAGTGTTGCTGGATCTTGATAACCAAAGATGCCCGCGGACAGTTCTCCCACCACGCCGGCGACATGCCAGCAGTATTTTTCCAATCCCGGCCAGTCTAGATAGCGGGTTTGGTCCAGATCCATCTCCATCCCATCAATGATCGCGATCAGCCTTGACTGGGTGATATCAAACGGGGCCACAAAGGGCGCGAGCGCCTGAGTCACAGGGTGTTCGGGTTTACCTTGAAACAAGGCGTCAATTTGAGTACGCCACCAGGCAAGTTTGATCCGAGCGATCGAGGTGTCCGTACACTCATCGACGACATCGTCGACTTCACGACAAAAAGCATAGAGCGCCGTGATGGCTTGACGCCGTTCGGGTGGCAAAAATAAAAAAGCGTAATAAAAACTTGAGCCACTTTTGGCCGCTTTTTCTTGACAGTATTCGCTAGGGGTCATCGCATCAGGCTCTTAATGCACGCCACAACATGAGTGCCCAGTCATGGGTACGCAAGGTCGGGCGATGTCGGAAAACATCAAAATGTACATGCTCGATTTTTTCGAGAATTCTCAGACCACCTTGGATGATTAAACGAAGCTCAAGACCAATTCTGCCTGAGAGCGTTCTTCCGAGGGGCAAACCTGAGTTTAACAACCCCCGCGCGCGATCCACTTGAAACTGCATCAATCGACACCAGGCTTGGTCTGCATTCGCTTGCGCGATGTGCTGCTCCGTCACCCCAAAGCGTTTTAAATCCTCTTGAGGCAAATAGATACGCCCTTTTTGCCAGTCGATCGCAACATCTTGTAAAAAATTGACAAGCTGCAGTGCAGAGCAGATGGCCGCTGATTGGGTCATTGAGCGTGTATCCGTCGTCCGATACAGATAAAGCATCAGTGTACCGACGGGGTCGGCAGAACGCCGGCAGTAGTCAAGCAGGCAAGGGTAGTCCTCATAACGCGTTTGTCCGATATCCTGATCAAAGGCAGAAAGAAGGTCTAAGAAAGGTGAGGTCGGTAAGTGATGTTGCGTGATGGTTTGCGCCAAAGGCTCAAAGCTTGCCTCAGGTTTCTCGCCTCGTTCAATCTTTAGAATCGCTTCCCGATAGTGTTGGAGAGCCGCTCTGCGCTCTGCGGGGGTGGCATCACCTTCATCAGCGAGATCGTCTGCGCCGCGGGCGAAGCGATAAATGTCCGTCACGGCTCGGCGCAGTCGCTTAGGCAGCAACAAGGAAGCGACAGGAAAGTTCTCGTAGTGGTCAACGGACATGTGAAAAAAGTGTTTTAAAAGTCATGCGCAGACGCAAAAACCAAAGTGTAGTGGGTCACCCCTAGTGTTTTGTGGGTTTAGTGGACAAATTTCAGGTCTTTTAGGGTAAGCCCCTGCGTTAGACTAGCGATATGCGGTGCATCATGCGCCAGAGACTTTCATGGCCAAAATAAAAACGATCTTTACTTGTTCGGAATGCGGCGGCATCAGCCCAAAATGGCTGGGCCAGTGCCCGCATTGCCAAGCTTGGAATACGCTTGAGGAATCCCGCGATACGGGACTCGCCGCTCAGGCCGAACAGCATCGCTATGCGCCGCTCACCGCGTCGACTGCGTTACGCAGCCTGGCTGATGTCGAGGCATTGGAGTTACCGAGGATTTCCACGGGTATTGCTGAGTTTGATCGTGTGTTGGGTGGTGGTCTAGTGGCTGGCGCGGTTGTGCTGATTGGCGGAGACCCTGGCATTGGCAAATCCACGCTGTTGCTTCAGGCGCTGGTGGCCATGTCGAGTGAACGCCGTGTCTTGTATGTGACCGGCGAAGAGTCTGCCGAGCAAGTCGCTTTGCGCGCGCGTCGTTTGGGTTTGTCAGGCGAGGGGGTGGACCTGTTCGCAGAAATTCGTCTTGAGGCAATTCAGTCCGCATTACTTGAGCAAAAGCCTGCGGTGGCTGTGATCGATTCGATCCAGACCATGTATTCCAGCGAACTGTCTGCTGCACCGGGTTCGGTCTCTCAGGTCAAAGAGTGTGCCGCACAACTCACCCGCCTAGCCAAACAGGCCGGTATCCCGATTGTCATGATTGGCCATGTCACCAAGGATGGAGCACTTGCAGGGCCTCGCGTGCTTGAGCACATTGTGGATACGGTGTTGTATTTCGAAGGCGATACACACTCTTCGTTCCGTCTGATTCGTGCCTTTAAAAACCGTTTTGGTGCTGTCAATGAGCTCGGTGTGTTTGCGATGACGGATCGAGGTTTACGTGGTGTGGCAAATCCGTCAGCGCTATTTTTGTCACAACATTCTGCTCAAGTGTCCGGCTCTTGCGTGATGGCCACCCAAGAAGGCACGCGACCGTTATTGGTTGAAATCCAGGCGCTGGTCGACACTGCGCATGTACCGAATCCACGCCGTCTTTCTGTGGGGCTGGAGGGCAACCGTTTGGCGATGTTGCTTGCCGTGCTCAATCGGCACGCAGGGGTCTCCACCTCCGATCAGGATGTCTTTGTCAACGCAGTGGGCGGGGTGCGGATTACCGAACCCGCCGCGGATCTTGCCGTTTTACTGGCGATTTTGTCGTCGCTGCGCGATCGACCTTTGCCCAAGGGATTATTTGCTTTTGGTGAAGTCGGTTTAGCCGGTGAAGTACGTCCCGCACCGCGTGGTCAGGAACGTTTGCGTGAAGCCGCCAAACTTGGCTTCTCCGTAGCGATTATTCCCAAAGCCAATGCACCGCGACAACCGATCGAAGGGCTCGAGGTGTGGGCCGTGGATCGTTTACAAGATGCACTGGATCGGTTGAGGGCATGAATATTCTCAACGTGATTTTTAAGCAAACTTGGCGTGATGCCCGGGCGGGCGATTTACGATTGCTGGGACTTGCCGTGGTGATTGCCGTGGCAGCCGTGACCAGTGTGGGCTTTTTAGCTGACCGTGTGGGACGCGCTTTGGAGCGTGACGCGGCGCAGATGCTGGGGGCCGATCTAGTCGTTGAGTCTTCTAAGCCTATTCCTGACGCGTTTATCGAGCGCGCACAAAGTCTGGGCTTGAGCACAGTGCTCGGTTGGCAGTTCCCTTCGATGGTGGGACGTGACGGGCGTTTGGTGCTGGCTTCGATCAAAGGTATCGAGGCAGGCTATCCTCTGAGAGGTGGGTTGCGCACGACCGAAGTGTTGGGCGGACCCGAGCAGCAAACCGCATACGCACCCGAGGTGGGGCAGGCTTGGGTGGATGCCCAAGTCTTGAGCCAGACAGGTTTAAGTATTGGTGAGAACATCAACGTCGGTGATTTGAGCCTCAAGGTGACGCGCGTGATCACCTATGAGCCTGATCGTGGCGCACAATTTGTCAACCTTGCCCCGCGTGTCATGTTGCGGGCAGAGGATTTAAAACGCTCGGGTTTGATTGCACCGGGTAGCCGCATTGGGTACAACTTTCTAGTCGCCGGCGATCTCCCGGCGGTCGACGTCTTTCGCGAATGGTTGTCCCGCTCCATGACGGCCGGGCAAAAGATTGTGACGGTCGAGGCCGGTCGTCCTGAAATCAGACGCTCCCTTGACCGAGCGCAGGAGTTTCTCGCTTTGGTCGCGATGTTGGCGGTGTTGATCGCGGCGGTCGCGGTTGCCTTGGGCGCCAGACGTTTTAGCCAACGGCATCGCAACAGTGTGGCAGTGATGCGCTGCCTGGGGGCGACACAAGCCAAAGTCACGGCTATTTTATTGGGCGAGTTTGTCTTGACGGGTTTATTGGCATCGCTTGTAGGCGTGGCGTTAGGTTGGGGTGGACAGGCCCTGATGGTCCAGGCGCTCGCAGGCTTGCTTGGCGCCGATTTGCCTCAGGCCAGTATCGAGCCTGCTTTGCAGGGTTTGTTTGCCGGCTTGTGGTTATTGTTGGCATTCGCTTGGCCGCCGCTCAATGGCTTGCGGCACGTACCTCCCTCGCAAATTTTACGTGTTCAGCAAGACGGTATTCCCCTACAAAGTCTCATGGGCTATGCCTTGGGCTTATCTGGTTTTTCAGTGTTGATGTGGTGGGTCGCCAACGACGTCAAACTCGGCATCGGTCTGGCTGCAGGTTTCTTTGCGGCGGCCGCACTTTTTGCGGGCCTGGGTATGTTGGTCTTGTGGGTACTCTCCGGACTAAGAGGGCGCCTCAAAAGCTTTCCTGTTTTGCGTTTTGCATTGGCGGGTGTCGTGCGTCGCCGAGGCGCGACGATTGCGCAAACTAGCGCGCTCGCCGTAGGCATGATGGCGATTCTGTTGCTGACCATTGTGCGGACCGATTTGCTGGCTGGCTGGCAGCGCACCTTGCCTGCGGATGCGCCAAACCGGTTTTTGATCAATATTCAAACCGATCAGGTATCCAGTATTGAAAAAACGCTGAGTGAAGCCGGACTCACTCAGGTCAAGCTTTCACCCATGGTGCGTGGCCGTTTTGTCGCACTCAACGATCGCGCGGTTTCCGCCGCCGATTATGATGACGCTCGTGCCCAGCGTATGGTCGAGCGCGAATTCAACCTCTCTTATGCAGAGCGTTTGCCCGAGCCTGGACAAATTGTGGCGGGGCGTGATCTAAATGCCTCGCGCCCAGAGGTTTCGCTTGAAATCGGTCTGGCCAAATCGCTTGCTCTGAAAGTCGGCGATATGCTGGACTTTGATGTGGCAGGTGAAAAAGTGCGTCTCGAGGTGACCAGTCTGCGACGTGTCGACTGGGACTCGATGCGTGCGAACTTTTTTGCGATTACGACACCCGCAGCCCTTAAGGAATCGCCTCAGACGTGGATGACCGCTTTTTATCTACCTCCGGACCGCATCACGGTTACGCAACAGCTTGTCAAACAGTTTCCTAATCTGACTGTGTTCGATGTTGGAGCGATCTTAAGTCAGTTGCAAAACATTCTGGATAAAGTGTCTGTCGCCGTACAAGGACTCTTTTTGTTTTCCGTCTTTGCCGGAGCGATCGTTCTTGCCGCGGCCTTGTCGGCGACACGAGACGAACGGGTCAGAGAGGCCGCTTTATTGAGAGCCTTTGGCGCGACGCGACGACAACTCGCCGGCGCTCAACGGATCGAGTTGCTTGCAGTGGGCGCCTTAGCTGGATTGCTCGCTGCGGGCGGAGCGACACTAGCCGCTTGGGCCTTATCGCACTGGATCTTTGAATTCGATATGCGCTTGTCGCTCTGGCCTTGGGTGTTGGGGCTGTCGGTCTGTATGCTTGGTGCTTGGTTAGCGGGTGCCGTCGTGTTGCGCGGTGTTTTAAAGACGCCGCCACTGCATATTTTGCGGCATCATACCTAAGCCTATGGGTATCTGGGCATCAACCATGGTCAAGCGCTCACAACACTGGAGCAATGCGCGCGGATGAATCAAACTGAGCAAAACACTCAACCCGTGGGACCTTCAATATTTGAGATTTTGGGGGGGGAGCCCGGTATTCGCCGTCTGGTGGATCGTTTTTACGATTTGATGGATGTGGATACGGACCTTGAATTATTACGCGATATCCATGGGGCGAGTTTGGAGCAAGCGCGCGACAAGTTGTTTTGGTATTTGTGCGGCTACTTTGGCGGACCTCAACACTACATCGAGCGCTTCGGCCATCCTCGCTTGCGCGCGAGACATCTACCCTTTTCGATTGGAATCGCGGAGCGAGATCAGTGGTTACTGTGCATGGGTCGCGCGATGAGGGAGCTCGACTATCCTGAACCTTTGCTAGATCGCATGCTAGAGATCTTCTTCGGCGTTGCGGACTGGATGCGCAACCGTGAGGGCTGAGATGAATCAAGACGCTTCTGAGCAAATGGTCGATCAGCGGACCCTGGGTAACCGGTGGTTTCGCATCGATCACGCACTCATTGAAAACCATGAACCTGAGGCTGCGGCTTGGGACTTTTTCGACCCTCAGTCACCCTCGCTTGAGGCAAGCCTCGTGACCTCGGGTGGGCGGGCGGCGGCCTGGTTTGTCCGTGTGGGTCAATTCGACGCGGTCTTGAGACATTATCGACGTGGCGGTCTGGTGGCAAAGTTCATCCAAAATCGGTATCTGTGGACAGGTTTTGAAAAGACGCGCGCGAGTGTTGAGTTTGATTTGTTGCGCGCTCTTTGGCGAGGCGGCTTGCCAGTGCCTCGGCCGCTCGGTGCGGCCGCCTGGCGACATGGGCTGACCTATCGCGCTGCATTACTCACTGAACGTATTCCTTCGGCCCAACCTCTGGCCCACAGTCAGGACCTGGAGATCTGGAAGCGCGCGGGCGCAGCCATTGCCGCGATGCATCGGTTTGGTGTGTGGCATGCGGATCTCAACGTCTTCAACGTTTTGTTTGACGATCAAGGCAAAGTCTGGCTGATTGACTTTGATCGTGGACGTCTTGACAAGCTGACGCCTGGTCAGCGCGCCGAAAATCTTTCGCGGCTCTTGCGTTCGCTTAAAAAGTTATCGTTAGCGAATCATCATGCATTTTGGCTCGCCTTGATCGAAGGCTATCAGGAGGTTTGGTTTGCCGCAGAGCAATTAAAATAATGCTTTAAAAGCCTTCGTCATTTAAAAAAAAGGAATAGAGTCATGACGGTTAAACTTTACGGGCTGGCCAAATGCAGTACTTGTCTCAAAGCACGTGCTTGGCTTGATCAACAAGGCATTGTCCATCGGTTTCAAGATTACCGCGACGCGCCTGTCGAGCCCGCGACGCTCAAGGTATGGGCTGAGTTCCTTGGTGGCTGGGAAAAGCTTGTCAACCGTGCCTCGATGACGTGGCGAAATCTGGATGACAGTCTTAAAACACCCGGGTCAGACAAAGACTGGCTTTCTTTGATTGCGAAATATCCTGCCTTGATTAGGCGGCCTGTGACGGTCTATGCCGATCACTCCGTCACGGTTGGCTTTAATGAAAAACGCTACGCTGAAAAACTAGGTCAAGCGTGATAGATTTAGCCTCCCTCAATGATCCTGCTGTGCTGCTTCCGCTCATTGCGGGAGCGAGTTTTTTTGCGGTCCTATTTTCGTTGCTGGCCTGGCTGCGTGCCGGACGTGCGCAGCACGCTCCAACCGACCCAAGGCTGGATCAAATTGTCACTGGTCAAGAGCGACTTGAACGCGGTTTGAGGACAGAGCAAGCGGAGACGCACCGCCAGTTGCGCGCAGAACTCGCGGAGTCCTCGCGCGCACTGAGAGTGGAGCTTGCGCAGAGTGACGCTGAGTTTCGTGCCGCGATGGCACGTGACGCTGCCGCCGGGCGAGGCGAAAGTGCCGAGTCCCTCAATCGTTTCGCGTCGGGCTTTGCCGAGCAGTTACAAACCTTGATTCAAACCAACGAACGCAGAATCGCCGAGCTCCGTGTAGCCGTCGAGGAGCGTTTGTTGTCGCTTCAGACCGACAACGCAGCCAAGCTCGATGAGATGCGGAAAACCGTGGACGAAAAGCTCCATGCCACACTGGAGTCCCGATTAACAGAGTCTTTTAAACAAGTTTCTGATCGTTTGGAATCTGTGCAAAAAGGCCTTGGCGAAATGCAAACCCTCGCAGCAGGGGTCGGTGATCTCAAACGGGTGTTGACCAACGTCAAGACACGAGGGACCTGGGGCGAGGTGCAACTTGCACGTCTGATCGAAGACAGTATGACACCCGATCAGTATGCGCAAAATATCAAGACCGTTCCGGGTAGCGATGCACAGGTCGAGTTCGCAATTCGCTTACCTGGTCAGGGCATCATGGATCAACCGGTCTGGTTGCCCATTGATGCCAAGTTTCCAAAAGAAGAATACGAGCGTTTGATGGATGCGCATGAAACCTCCGATCGAGAGGGCATCAAGGCTGCGGGAGCCGCCTTGGCGCGAGCGGTGGAGTTGCAAGCTAAAACCATCGTGGCCAAATACGTTTCACCTCCACACACGACTGATTTCGCGATTATGTTCTTGCCAAGTGAGAGCTTGTATGCCGAGGTGTTGCGTCAGTCTGGCCTGCTCGACAAATTGCACGACTTGCGCGTCAATGTCGCGGGACCTGCCAACCTCGCGGCCTTGCTCAACAGTCTGCAGATGGGTTTTCGTACCCTCGCGATTCAGGAGCGCTCTTCCGAGGTCTGGCAGGTATTGCGTGCTGTTAAAACAGAGTTTGGCAAGTTCGGTGACGCACTTGCCAACGTCAAAAAATCTCTTGACAGTGCAAGTAATAAAATTGGTCAAACCGAGTCTCGTACCCGCGTGATGTTGCGTAGCCTCAAAAGTGTCGAGGCGATGCCCGAAGATCAAGCGCGTGCTGTTTTTGCCGCTGAGTCTGGAGAGGCTGAGCGTCTCGACTTAGACGATATTGAGTCTGCGGATACGGATCCCTCTCATGACAAATAATCTTTAATCAGGAAACGCTTATGCTTTCGCAACAAGATCTCAAACAACAAGCCGCTGATGCTGCGTTGGCACTCATCGAGCCTCTGTTAACAGCGCAGGCGGTCATTGGTGTCGGTACAGGTTCGACCGCAGACTTGTTTATTGATGGGTTGGCAACGTATCGGAGTCGGTTTCGTGGTGCAGTCGCGAGCTCAGAGCGCAGCGCCAAACGTCTCGCGGCGCTAGGGATTCTTGTGCTGGATCTCAATGAGGTTCAGACCATGCCGGTCTATGTGGATGGGGCTGATGAAATCAATAGCCAACTCCATATGATTAAAGGCGGGGGCGGGGCGTTGACGCGTGAGAAAATCGTGTCTTCAGTTGCTCAACAGTTTGTCTGCATTGCCGATGAAAGCAAGCTCGTTGAGCGCTTGGGCCAATTTCCTTTGCCAATTGAGGTCTTGCCAATCGCGCGTGAGGCGGTTGCGCGCGTCACCCAACTACTCGGTGGCAAGCCTGTCTTACGTCAAGGCTTCACAACTGATAATGGCAATCAGATTTTGGATGTTCATGGTCTAACAATCAACAATGCGCCAGAGCTTGAGAGGCAGCTCAATAACATTCCAGGCGTCGTCACGAATGGTTTGTTTGCGATCAGTCCCGCTCATGTTGCCTTGCTTGCCACGCAGCATGGAGTTCGTCGTTTAGGATAAAAAAACCGAGGCAGTTTTTTGCCTCGGAGTGATGCTTACGCGTTCGTTCCGAGCTTAGGCGGGAGGCGGCACAAAGCCTTGTGCCTCGACATCGATGTCTTCGAACAAGTGTTTTTGCATTTGCTCTTTGAGATAGTTGCGCGCGCGTGCATCCGCGAGGTTGAGTCGGTTCTCGTTGACTAAACGCGTTTGCACGTCTAGCCAACCCTGCCAAGCTTGCTTGGAAATACTTTGCCAGATTTTGGTTCCCATTTCACCAGGATAGGGAGGAAACTCTAAGCCCTCGGCTTCTTGTTTCAGCTTGATGCATTGAATAGTGCGACTCATTTTTAGTATCCTGTTTAAAGCATATTTAATGTGATTGTAGGGCGTTTGAGCTTGTGCCGACGCTCATAGCCCTAAGCCTCACAGGCGTTTGATAAAAATTAGACTGTTGCGCGATCGGTTGTAATGCGATTGCTTTTCTTTTGGTAGGTCTGCGACTCCACCCTGAACAAAGCCACGCTTCATAAACCAGTGCGAGGTTCTTGTTGTTAGTACAAACAAGCGCTTGGCACCATAGGCACGGGCCCGAGATTCCATATGACGCAGCAAGAGCTCTCCCTCGCCAGAGGCTTGCCATTCCGGATGCACAATCAAGCAGGCCATTTCCGCCATTTGATCATTGGGGTAGTCGTTGAGGGTTGCGCAGCCATAAATCACGCCATCGTGTTCGAGAACGGTAAAGTTTTCGACTTCGCGTTCAATCACAGCGCGACCCCTTGGCACCAGCGTACCGTCTTGCTCTAGAGGTTCAATCAGTTGCAAGATTGCGCCCACATCATCGATCGTTGCCGGACGTAGATCATCCAGTGTGTCTTCGACGACCATGGTCCCGACGCCGTCGTGGGTGAAAATCTCCAGAAGCACCACGCCGTCCATGGCAAAGGGAATCAAGTGCGCGCGCGTGACACCGCGTTTGACGGCGCGTGAGGCGTATTGCAAGTAATAGGCGGTATCCTCGTCAAGTTCGCCTGAGGCGAGCAGGGCATCAGCATCGAGCCGAGCGAGTTCGGTGTCCACCGAGCCATCGGGCGCCAACACGCCGGGCGTTTCCGTTAGAAAAATCAGCTTTTCTGCCCGTAACTTTGTGGCTACGCTCGTGGCTAGCTCTTCCATGGATAGATTAAAGGCTTCGCCGGTGGGAGAGAATCCGAGGGGTGAAAGCAGCACGATTGAGCCTCGCTCGATCGCGAAGCGCAAGGCATCGACGTCGATCTTACGAACCTGTCCCGTATGTTTATAGTCAATGCCATCAATGATGCCTGTTGGGCGGGCAGTGACAAAGTTGCCTGAAATCACGCGAATTTGCGCGTGTGACATGGGGGTATTGGGCAAGCCTTGGCTAAAAGCGGCCTCGATATCAAGGCGAATTTCACCCGCAGCTTCTTTGGCGCACTCTAACGCGTCGGCATCGGTGGGCGCGCGGCCTCGGTCAAATTGCTGATCAAAGCCCTTTAATCGGAGCTGCTCATTGACCTGCGGACGTGAGCCATGCACGAGGACCAGTTTGATCCCCAGTGCGGATAACAAAGACAAATCCTGAACTAAGGCGTTTAGGGCATTGGCCTGAACAAGCTCACCACCAAACGCAACCACAAAGGTTTTTCCCCTAAAAGCATGGACATAAGGGGCGACCTCTCTAAACCAGCGAACGAATTGCGCTGCTGCGAACTCAGGAGCCTCTTGGGCTGAAACAGTCCCATCGGGGCCGATGTTTGAGGATTCCTGAAGGGACCCAATCTCTTTTTCTTTTTTGTCTGGCATGGTGGCTTGTGTTGTTAACCTCGTGTTCGCTGTGAGTATTAGAGATAAATTTTATAATAAGCTGTTACTCGGATTAAATAATATGCTCGATTCAAAGCGCTTAACCGACATTCCGCCGGAAAGCGTCGTCATTTCCCCACGCCAGCCCCCCAAGATCGTCTATCCAGAGGGTTTGCCGGTCAGCGCTCGCCGTGAGGAAATTGCCCGCGCGATCGCCGCCCATCAAGTGGTGATCGTGAGTGGAGAGACGGGCTCCGGTAAAACCACCCAATTACCCAAGATTTGCCTTGAACTTGGGCGCGGCTTGAAAAAAATGATTGGCCATACCCAGCCTAGGCGCTTGGCGGCCAGTTCGGTGGCTCGCCGTATCGCCGACGAACTCCAAACGCCCTTGGGAGATTGGGTGGGGTATCAGGTCCGTTTTCAGGATCGCAGCAGCGCCCAGACCGCCATCAAGCTCATGACGGATGGTATTTTGCTGGCTGAGTCCCAGCGTGATCCCTTACTCAAACGCTACGACACCATCATTATCGATGAGGCGCATGAGCGCAGTCTAAATATTGATTTTTTGCTGGGGTATCTGCGTCAGTTGTTACCGCGTCGCCGGGATCTCAAGGTCATCATCACTTCTGCCACGATTGATGCAGGCCGCTTTGCCCGCCATTTTGCCGACGCAAAAGGTGTGCCCGCTCCAGTGATCGAGGTTTCGGGTCGACTCTATCCTGTGGAGATTAGATATCGACCCGTGTTAAATCCGGCGCTCGAGGAGGGTGTTGCGGGGGGAGTGACGCCCCAAGCAGGATTGTCCGAGCGCAGTCTGGCACGAGACGAAGAGCGAGATCTGATCAATGCCTTGGTCGAAGCGGTTGATGAATGCGCACGCGTGGGACCCGGCGATATCTTGGTTTTTTTACCCGGTGAGCGGGAAATACGTGAGTGCACTGAGGCGCTACGCAAACATCATCCGCCCGGTACCCAGGTGCTCGCCTTGTTTGCGCGCCTGTCCCAGGAGGAGCAAGAGGAAATTTTTCGTCCGCGTACCAGTGCGCGTCGAATTGTGCTGGCGACCAACGTAGCCGAGACTTCGCTCACTGTTCCGGGGATTCGTTTTGTGATCGACAGCGGTTTGGCGCGCGTCAAGCGCTATTCATGGCGAAACAAAGTCGAGCAGCTTCGCATCGAGCCCATCAGTCAAGCCTCGGCGAACCAGCGCTCCGGACGTTGTGGACGACTTGGACCCGGTGTCTGTATCAGGCTGTACGACGAACAAGACTTCAAAGATCGCGCTGCGTTTACCGATCCCGAAATTTTGCGCTCTTCTCTTGCAAGTGTGATCTTGCGCATGAAAGCGCTACGATTAAACGACATTGAAACGTTTCCCTTCGTGGATCCTCCAAGTGGTCGCGCCATTGCCGATGGTTATCATTTGTTACAAGAGCTTGGTGCCATCGATCCGGACGCAGACAAGCCAGACGCGCTCACGGAAACAGGCCGCGCGTTAGCGAAGCTTCCGGTTGATCCACGACTGGGACGCATGATTTTGGCTGCGCGTGATCAGCACTGTTTGACCGAGATGCTGATCATCGCTTCCGCGCTCTCGGTACAAGACCCGCGTGACAGACCTATGCACGCACGTGAGGCGGCCGAACAGGCTCATTCAATATTCAACGATGACAAATCCGAGTTTGTGGCCTACGTCAAACTCTGGAATTGGTATCACGAACAAGTCCGGCACAAGGAATCGCAACGCAAGCTTGTCGCGCTCTTGCGCACACACTATCTTTCACCTCTGCGATTGCGCGAATGGCATGACATTCACAGTCAGCTGATGGCGCTGGTGGGCGAGCAGGGCTGGCGACTCAATAAAACCGAAGCGACGCACGAGCAGATCCATCTTTCCCTGCTGTCGGGACTGTTGGGGAATCTTGGCTTCAAAGCCGAGGAAGCAGGGCATTACCTGGGTGCGCGCGATATTCGTTTCTGGATTCATCCCGGTTCGCGTCTGCTAAAAAAGGCGGGTAAATGGATCATGGCTGCGGAGCTTGTGGACACCAGCAAGCTATACGCGCGTTGCGTGGCCAAAATCGATCCTTCCTGGGTCGAGCGCGTAGCAGGCCATTTGCTCAAACGCTCCTGGAGTGATCCACGCTGGGAACGCAAGCTCGGACAGGTGGTCGCCAATGAAAAAGCGACGCTCTATGGTTTGACCGTTTATTCGGGCCGACGGGTGCATTACGGACCGATCGCGCCGGAGCAGGCGCGCGAGATTTTTATTCTGCAAGCGTTGATTCCGGGCGATATCGACAGCCCGCTTTCATTTCTTGCGCACAACCGCAAGCTGATTGCTCAGATTGAAAAGCTTGAGCATCAGACCCGCCGTCCGGATATTTTGGTCGACGATGCCCTGATACTGGCTTTTTACGACAAGCTTTTGCCTGTGGACATCTCCCAGACCGCGACACTTGAGCACTGGGTCAAGGGCTTGTCCAAGGAACACGCCCAACAATTGATGTTGACCCGCGATGCCTTGATGCGTCATGAGGCGGCGGGCGTCACCACGGATATTTTCCCCAAGTTTTTCGATTGGCAAGGGGTCAGGCTGGCTGTGGATTACCACTTTGAACCGGGTTCTCCCAAAGACGGACTCACCATCACGGTTCCCCTTTACTTTCTGAATCAAGTCGATGCCGCAAGGTGTGAGTGGCTCGTGCCCGGCATGCTCAAGGAAAAAGCACAACTATTGCTCAAGTCGCTACCTCAAAAAATACGGCGCCACTGTGTGCCGTTGCCTGACTATGCTGCGGGGTTTTATGAGCGCTGGTACGACCGACTTGAAATACCCCCTTGTGGCTTGATTGACGGGCTGATTCAAGATATCTGGCAGCAGCTCAAGATTCGACCCCTTGTGACAGATTTCAAACCCGAAACCCTTCCTGCACATTTGTTCATGTCCTTTAAAGTCGTTGACGAGCATGGACGCATGCTGGCGGCGGGTCGTAACCTCGCTCAGATTAAAGCCGAGCTCGGCAAAAAAGCGCAGGCCAACTTTCAAAAGCTCGCCACCCGCGACCAAGAGGTCGCGAGCGTACTTTCTCAGGACGAAATCACGGAATGGAGTTTTGGCAAACTCCCTGAACTCATGGAGATTCGTCGTAAAGATCAAGTTGTCGTGGGCTATCCAGCACTCGTTGAGCGTGGCGCTGCCTGCGCGTTGGATGTCTTCGATGATCCGCAGGTTGCACTTCAAGCACACAAGCGCGGTCTGGTTCGCTTGTTCCGCCTGGCCTTGCGCGAACAGGTCAAGTTTCTCGAAAAAAATCTGCATGAGCTGACAAAGATGGGCATGCTTTATTTACAGCTTGGCACGCAAGAGCAACTCAGAGACCAAATTATTGATTGCGCCTTGATCGGAGCCTGTCTGGCCGAACCCTGGCCGGATGATGCACAGACCTTTGAGGCGCGACGTCAGGAGGCCAAGACTAAACTTGGGCTTCTCGCCCAAGAGGTCGCACGACTCGCGTTTAACGTCCTTGAGGGATGGGCTGCGGTTGCGCGCAAACTTCCTCAGGCGAAAATCAACCCCGCAGCCTATGCTGATTTACAGCAACACCTGCAACAGCTTGTCTCTGCGCGTTTTATTGTGGAAACACCTTATAGCCAACTTGTGCATGTGCCTCGTTACCTCAAAGCCGCGGTCGCGCGGATCGACAAACTTAAGCTTGATCCGGCCCGAGATGCGCGCCTCATGGCGGAAATGGCACCCGTGCTGACCCAGTACAGTCGAGCCCGCAGTGCGCTCAAGGGGGCACCAGATGTAGGGCTCGACGAGTTTCGTTGGTTATTGGAGGAGTTGCGCGTTGCTCTCTTTGCTCAAGAGCTCCGCACACCGATGCCGGTATCGGTCAAGCGCTTGCAAAAAACCTGGGAGGCCATGCAGCGCTAAAGCTTAGCGCCTCTGGTCGTGTGGCACCATGTCGTCATGATTTACCAGACAATAAACAACACGATTGCCAGAGCAATCAAGCCAAATTTAGTTGCTTTATAGGCAGTCCGGTTGGCCTTTTTAAACGCACGACGTTTTTGATCAATGATCCAGTGGTAATGCGTCAGTTTATTGACGAGGCCTGTCTGATCGGTTTCGGCATTGGGCGAACTCGCAGCGGACATGGCGATTTTGCCAAACCAGTGGTTGAACCACTGGGCCCAGCGCCATTTAAGTGGGCGTTCGACGTCGCAAAATAAAATGATGCGATTTTGCTGGCTCTTGTTGTAGGCATCATGCACATAAGTTTCATCGAAAATGACGCCTTTTCCATCGCGCCAGCTATGTCGAATGCCATCCACGTCGATATAGCAGAGGTCGTCGTTCGGGGTCGCCAATCCCAGGTGGTAGCGCAAAGACCCCGCAAAAGGGTCTCGGTGCGGGTTGAGCTGACCGCCAGGAGGGAGCTCCGCGAACATCGCGGCCTTGACGGAGGGAATCTGGTTGAGCAGGGCGACTGTTTTAGGACACAAAGCGACCGCGGAAGGGTGTTTGGCGTCATACCATTTCAGGTAAAAGCGCTTCCAACCGTACTTGAAAAAAGAATTAAAACCAATGTCATTATGGAGTTCGGGGGCTTTGATTTCTCGCAAACTTGCCAGATGCAGAGCCTCGTCGCGGATGGTTTCCCAGTTGTCTTCGAGCAGTTTGAGCTCGGGCATCGTGTCATTAGGAATATAGGGGGTTGTCGGCACGCGCGAGGTCAGCACCATGAATGCATTGATAG
>JBILJA010000013.1:0-29085 GCA_044368775.1 Burkholderiaceae bacterium | reverse complement strand
GTTGTGTATGCCGTCGTTTCATTGGGCGGTTTCGATAGAAGGACAACGAGCAAGTTACTATGCAAATACTGAGACGTGAGCGAATTAATAATTACAGAATAGCTGTTCCCCTACATAATCTCAAAAATAACCCCATTTTTTCTAGATCAGAGTCAATAAAGTATGGATGTGTCGGTATTTACGACGACCCAATTCGTGATTGAGGTCGTTGGTATTGTCGCTTTTGCCTTGTCCGCGATCATAGGAGCTGCGCGTCGTCATCTAGATGTCGTGGGCGTCTGTGCTGTGGCGATTTTGGCGTCCTTCGGCGGAGGTACGCTGCGGGATGTCTTACTTGATCGTCGCCCTTTTTTTTGGGTCGAACATTATTCGCTTTTATGGCTCGTTGTTGTGCTGGCGCTTGCAGCGATTGTATTTATGCGGGGTAAACACTTTGATTTGACTGAACGGGCGATGCAATTACCGGATGCGCTAGGGATGGGGTTATTTTGCGCAGGTGGGACTCAAATCGCACTGAACATGGAAATGCCTGCGCTAGTTGCTGTGATGATGGGGATGATCACGGCGGTGTTTGGCGGTGTCTTACGTGACGTTGTTTGCAACGAAATCCCACGTGTCTTTAACGACCACCGACCTTATGCGTTGTGCGCTTTTGCCGGTGGGTGGGTGCTCGTATTCGCCCATTATTTGGGACTGCCACAATGGACGGGATTGTTTCTCGGCGCGGTGACTGCGTCGACGCTGAGAGTACTCGCGATGGTATTTGACTGGAAAATACCATCGTGGCGTACTTAGTCCGCTTTAAGATTTGCTTTCTTGATCACGTCGCCCCACTTGATGACCTCTGAGTCAACAAAGGCGCTCCATTCTTTAGCGCCACGAGGATCGGGAATGGCACCGCGATCGATAATTTTTTGTTGAAACTCAGGATCACGTAGTAACTTTTGAACATCGGCGCTGATCTTGGCGACGACCGCAGGAGGTGTTCCGGCGGGTACGACTAACCCGCCCCAGCCGCTTCCGTCAAAGCCAGGAAGCCCGGCTTCTGCGACTGTCGGGACATCAGGTAGTTGGGGTACGCGTTGTGCGCTCGTCATCGCAAGCGCTTTAATTTTGCCAGCTTTGACTTGTGGGAGTGCCGAAGCAAGGCTGTCGACGAGCAAGGGAATCTGACCGCCCAATAAGTCTGTCATGGCTGGGCCGCTACCTTTGTAATTCACGCCAGTCATTTCTACATTTGCACTTGATTTAAAAAGCTCGCCCGTCAAGTGTTGGGAGGTGCCCGTCCCTGCATAGCCAATATTGAACTTATTAGGTTCTTTTTTAGCTGCAGCGATCAGTTCTTTGACATTGTTATAAGGAAAAGAGGGATGTGCCACGATCATAAGCGGCACGATGAACACTCCGTTGACCATGACAAAGTCTTTGGGCCCATATTGGAGTTTCGAGTACAAGCTTGGATTGACGCCCAAGGTGCCGCTCGTGCCAAAGGTAATGGTGTAACCATCCGCCGGCGCTTTTTTACCATCTAGCATGCCAACAATTGTGTTGCCCTTGTTTTCAACGACAACGGGTTGGCCCCATTCTTTGGTGAGTCCATCAGCGAGCAAACGACCCACAATGTCCGTGGCTTGACCAGGAGGGAATGGAACGATGAGCTTGACGGGCTTGTTGGGGTAAGCGCCTTGCGCCAAACTTTGAAAGCTCGTCGAGCTTGCGATCATGGCGATCGCGATAGTCAGCAATTTTTTGATAAACATATGTACTCGCAAAAAATAGTGGAAACTGGGAGTGTCTTTTTGAATCGACCGCAGATCTTAGAGTAAGTTGTTACACGAGAAATTGAATTAGGGATGTCCCTCGGACTGACCGATGTTTCTGGGCAAAATCGCTCAGGTTTTCGTGGACAGCAGTGCTTGCACAGCGGGATTACTGAGTTTTGGACGATCCACCAAGGCGTAATAACTTTCGAAGACGTCTTCGACCCGCCCTAAATGCTCGACTTGAAATTGATGGGTGATATCGATCGGGTCGAAACAAGGTGCTGGAAAAAAACCTTCTCCATGCATACCAAAGGTTTTCATTAGTGCGCTATCGTCGAACTCACCAACGACGTTCACTTGTATGCGTTGCTGGTTCAGCCAATCATCGATTTGCGCGCGCAATACGCTCCCATGCGTGGGCAAGAGCATCGGCTTTCCATTTAGACATTTAGGAAAGGGTCCATTTAATTCAGCAATAAGCGTTGAGGCGCCGAAAATAGACACTGGACTTTTTCCCAATAAATGCGAACGGATCTGTTGCGGTCCACCTTGGGCATAGGGTCGATCTGAAAGTACGAGGTCGAGTCTATGCAGCATCAGTGAGGGCAAGAGTTCTTCAAAGCGACCCTCGATGCATTCAATCTTGACCTGATGATCTCCTCTTAATGCCGGCGCTAACAGTCGATATGAAATAGTTTTCGGCACGACGTCTGAAACGCCGATCGTCAGACGAAGTGTCCGCTCGAGCGAGTCGTCAGACAAGTTGCCGAGCATCTGTTCACCTAGACGAAAAATTTCATCAGCGTAGCGACGTGCGACACGTCCAGCTTCGGTGAGTACGAGTCGTCGCCCTTCGAGTTGAAATAAGGTGCGGCCCAGGTCGCTTTCAAGCTTTGAGATTTGTCCACTGACGGTTTGCACGCTTACGCCGAGTTTTTCCGCGGCGTTCGCGAGATTTCCCTCGGTCGCAACAGCCCAAAAATAGCGCAAATGATGATAATTAAGCATTTATTAGTTCGATTAATCCTTATCAACGCTCAGTCTATATCCTATTTAAATTAACAACAATAGTCTTTAGTCTCTCGGCTGTACTTGGTATGAAAGACGACACAGTTTTTGTGTCCAGTCACAAGGCTCACGGAGAGAGTAGATGGAAACGATTGGAAGTTGGTGGATGTGGACGGGTTTTGCGATCTTTGTCGTGGTGGCCTGCGCCGTGGACTTACTGGTGCTGCAGCGCAAGGGTGACGACAAGGTTTCTGTCGGACAGGCGTTGCGTTGGTCAGCACTCTGGGTTGTGTTGGCACTCATCTTCAATGCCTTGTTGTGGTGGTACATAGATGGAGAGTCCGGAAGAGAACTAGCGAATCAGAAAGGCTCTGAGTTTTTGACGGGCTATATCATCGAAAAGTCACTCGCCGTCGATAACATCTTCGTATTTTTGATGCTGTTTACGTTTTTTGGTGTGCCGCCTCATCTGCAAAAGCGGGTGTTGATCTTGGGCGTCATCGGCGCAATCGTGCTGCGTGCAGTGATGATTCTCATCGGAGCCTGGCTCATCAAAGAATTCCACTGGATCTTATATGTATTCGGTCTGTTCCTCTTGATCACAGGCATAAAAATGCTGGTGTTTGCAGAGGCCGAGGCGGATTTGGAAAAAAATCCTATCCTCAAATGGATGCGCAAGCATATGAATATTTTGCCCAACTTCGAAGGCGAACAATTTTGGGTCTATAAAAATGGTGTGCGTTTCTTTACACCGTTGTTCGTCGTTGTCATCATGATCGGTATTACGGACGTTATTTTTGCCGTAGATAGTATTCCTGCGATTTTCGCAATTACGGAAGATCCATTCATTGTGATGACCTCGAATATCTTTGCGATCCTGGGTCTGCGCGCGATGTATTTTCTGTTGGCGGATTTAAAAGACCGCTTTCATTTGCTGACTTACGGTTTAGGTTTCATTCTTGTATTTGTCGGCACCAAGATGTTGATCGTAGACTGGTACAAAATCCCTGTCTCGGCCTCTCTTATGGTGGTGGGCGGGATCTTGCTCACGGCAATTGTTGCAAGCTTGTTGATCACAAATAAGAAGGAAGCTCAATAACAAAACGACAACCCGTTGTATTGGGTTGCTCGTGCCAGATCTTTCCGGCGTAGCGATGAATGATATGCTGACAAAGCCATAGGCCAACGCCCGTGGCTTTTTCTTGATTGCCGGCGAGGAGCTCAAAGAGACTTGGAATTTGCTCTGTTGGAATGCCGCGTCCGTTGTCTGTCACACTGAAAAAAACACTGTCACCGACGCGCGAGGAGGAAAGGGTGATAGTGTTTGATTCATTGGAGTCTGAACTGCTTGATCCCGCGCGCAAAGATTCGATGGCATTATTGATTAAGTTCAGGAGCACTTTTTGAAGATCATTTTTTGAAATGACAACATGCAAGCCGGCTGAGAATTGAAGATCAAGAGAAATGTTCGCTGCAGAAATAGCGGGACGAAGAATGCCTAACACTTCTTGAATCTGCGCGTTGAGATCAAGCACTGATGAGGTTGGATTTGAATCTAAAAAAATTGAACGAAGTGTTTGAATAAAATTAGCGATGCGTTGATTGTCATCATCAAGGTTATTTAGGATTTCTCTGTTCAGACTGGAGGGAAGTTCGTCGCGCTCAAGTTGACGTTTTAAAAATTGAATATTTAAGCTTGAGGCGCCCAAAGGCTGATTGAGTTCGTGCGCAATAGAAGCAGAGAGCGCATCCGTCACGACAGAACGATTGTCGTGAAGCATGGTCGTGACAAGGTGTACTTTCTCTTTTAGGAGTCGCGCGATCGCTTCATTTTCCTGTTGGATCAAAAGGGCGCGGTCGGCCATCATTTCAAGGCGTTTGCGCTCTGTGATATCAAGAATATGTCCGCTCCAAGTCGTCGTGTAGTCCTCACTCTGCGCAGCGGCATTCATTTGAAGCCATTTCCAAGAACCATCAGCGACTTGAAGTCGCACTTCTACGAAAAAAGGTTTTCCCGTATCGCGCGAGATTGTGATTGCAGAAGAGAATCGAGGTAGATCTTCATGATGAATTCGATTCGTCAGTAGATTATGGCTACCGAGTAATACGTGCGCATCGAAACCCGTCACCGCATGAATGCTTTCGCTAAAGTAAAGAAACTCACCGACTCCATCTGCTCCTATTTTGTACTCGTACAGTGCGCCGGGCAGTGTGTCCTGCAGCCTTTTTAATTGCTTCGTTGTCTTTTGCGCTTGTATACGAAGCTGGCGATTCAACAATAACAAAATCGCCAGTACAAAAGCCAACACTCCAGCCGCCAAAGAGACCGTGATGCCATAGGAGCGCCACTCACGATCGCCATAATTAAGCGAATACCAATAGTTCTGGAGCTGTTGTTTTTCCCCTGGGGTGAGTGCAGCAAAAACCTTGTCAATGAGCGAGACGAGCTCGGGATAATCAAGGCGCACCATCATACTTTCGCCTTGAATGGGAAAATTTGTTGGCGCAGCGACTTTCAAATTGGCGAGATTAAGTTTTGCGACCAAAAAGGTAGAGGTCGTTAGGTTGCCGATATACGCATCTCCAATGCCGCTTGCGAGCGACTCCAGTGCTTGAGTGGTTGTGTCGACGACAAGCAGTTCTATGCTCGGTACGCTATCCTTAAGAAGTTTAGCGATGACATAGCCTCGTTCGATGAGAACTTTTTTTCCGGATAAATCGGCAAGTGAAAAAACGTTAGGTGCTGTCTTTCGGGTCAGAATAACCGACGGCGTAAAAAGGTACGGTTTTGTAAAAAGAGCTAGCGCTTCGCGTTCAGGCGTGGGGCGACCGGTCAATATCACATCGGGTCCGAGAGGTTTGCCAATGCGCTGCAAGGACTCAGCAAACGTGCCACCTAGGTAGGGGATGAATTCGCATCGCAGCTTGAACGTGGCGCAAATCGTTTTAGCGTAGTCTATCGATAGACCGACGGCCGTGCCTTTTTCAAAGGATTGTTCAGGAGGATTTTCCGCAACCCGAAATCTGATGATGGGTGCTTGCTTAATCCATGCATTTTCTTCGGCAGTTAGGGTAATACGACTTGCAAGCTGTTGCGCAAAGGCATGATGTTCCTCGCTTTCTGCTGCAGGGCTCCAAGAAAAAAATGCCGCTAGGATGCAGCTGGCTAGAAAACATTTAAACGCTTTCATGTCGAAGGCTCTCCTCCGGGGAGTTGGATCAAGAATCGTGTACCACCCGATGGGATGTCTTGATGCGAGATCGTGCCGCCATTTCTTTGAACGATTTGCTTACAGAGCCAAAGACCCAGGCCCATACCGCTGCGCTTTCCGCTTGCGGTAAGTTCAAAGAGTTGCGATTGACGCTCTTGGGAAATGCCAGGTCCATTATCAGCAATGATAAAACAGACGTTTTTTTCCTGACGTGATGTTTCTATCGTGATTTCTTTATGGGTTTGTTGTGAGGTCGTCAGGGCCTGAATCGCATTATTTAATACGTTCAGAATCACTTGCTGAATTTCGGGGGCGTTCACATGCGTAATCGTTTGCGAGGCGAGGTGAAGCTTGACGTTGATGTGACGTCTGGATAATTCGGGTGTGGTGATTTGAAGCACGGACTGAACGATATCGCCCAGATCTATCAGATTTGCAGTGGGATTTTCTTCGTTAAAAATAGAACGAAGAGATTGAATAATACTGCCTGCGCGCAGATTGTCTGACACGATTTTTTCAGCGAGGTCTTTGAGAAGCTCTTCATCCAAAGGGCCGCTGGAGAGTTGTAGCTTCATAAATTCGCTGTTGATTTGAACCGCACCCAAGGGTTGATTGAGTTCGTGCGCAATCGAGGCAGAGAGTGCGCCCGTTGCGGCTGTTTTATTGGCCCAAACGAGACTATCGATCAGGAGTTTCTCTTTCTCGTTCTCTGCAATTTTGAGAAGAAAGATCGGGAAAATCATGTAGCGAAAAATTGCCGAGAGAAAAATCGCGATAAAGATGATGGTATTAAAGAGATTTGCATCAAACGCGACGGTCGCGATATCCAGCATGACGAGAATAATGCGCGCACCCCACAATGCGGCAGTAAAGAAAAAGAGGATGCCGTACACCTTGATCAGGTCGATCTGATTTTTTTGATAAATCTTGAGTGATAGAAATCCGGCCTGAGTCGAGATGTAAACAATCGCGAGGCACACAAAAATGGTTTGGTATCCCGGATTGAACAAAAGACCAATCGTGTAAAGCACAGTGGCATACACAGAAAAGACGGTCAGGTTACCCAGGAAAGTGGGCTTTAGGTCGGGCTGTTCGCCGATCAGGTTAATCAGAGAGTAATTGAAGTACCGGTATGCGAGAAAGGCGAGCGCATTGGCACCGATATAGGAAATAAGGGTGTGGATTTCGACGCGAAAAATAGTCAGTATCGCTGCCGAACCAAGCAGGAAAGCGCCCATTGCGCAGTTTTCGATCGCGCGATTTTTCTGTTTTGAAAAATAGAACAGCAAGGTCACGGAATAGGCGATTGAAAGTATTCCGTAGAACATGAAAATCGTCGGGATCAGACTTAATTGCATGTTCAAAAGTATTCTTTTTAAACCCTAAAAGATTGCATAACGGGTTGACGTTGATAAATGACCGCTTCTTGAGAGTTCAAGAAATCTCTTCCGGGGGAGTTTACCGCTTTGGCACCATAATGATTCGTTAAATTAAGAGGCTTAAGGGCCCGATTGACTGGGTTCATGAACCGATTTCGCCTTTAGGGGCTCGGTTTTTTCAAGCTATTGGCTTTGAGCATGCGTTCAACAAAAATAAGGAGGAGTGAGTTAAAAACTTGACGCCAATCTACACAAAGTGCATATAATTGTTCGATTCTTACAACTTTTGTGTATAGGTGAGTCATGGCAATCGCGACACAGGCACTTCTGCGCGACGCAATGCGTCGTTTAAATATGACCCGTGACGCGTTTGCTGAGCGGATTGGCTGTCGGCGCAGGACGCTAGACAGCTGGCTGCTTCCTGATGAGTCGAGCGAGTACCGTGCGATGCCAGAGGTGGCACGTCGTTATGTGACTGAAATCCTCGCCAATTTGCCTAATAGCCCACAAGTTGGCTCGGGTTCGGGCCTTTCAGCCAATCATTTGCTTTCGGTCGATCAATTGAGCCGCGAGTCGGTTGAGGAATTGTTTTGGCTGGCCGATGTGATGCAGCCGATCGCGCGACGTCAAAAAGTCACACGTGTGCTCGAAGGCGCCGTTCTCGCTAATCTATTTTTCGAAGCCAGTACCCGCACGCGAATCAGTTTTGGTGCCGCATTCTGTCGGCTCGGCGGTTCTGTCTGTGACACGACAGGTTTTACCTTTTCCTCGATGGCCAAGGGTGAGTCGATTTATGACACGAGCCGGGTGGTGAGTGGTTATGTGGATGCGATGGTCATTCGCCATCCTGAGAAAGGCGCAGTCGCCGAGTTTGCACTAGCAACAAATATTCCTGTTGTGAATGGTGGTGATGGTCCTGGTGAGCATCCGAGTCAGGCGTTGCTGGATCTCTATACGATTCAGAGAGAGTTTTCACGTCTTGGAAAACTGATTGATGGCGCACACATCGCAATGGTCGGCGATTTGAAATATGGTCGTACCGTGCATTCGCTGATTAAATTATTATCCTTGTATCGCGGTTTGACGTTTACCTTGATCGCGCCGCAGTCTCTTGAAATGCCATCAGAGATTTTGGATGTAGTGAGCCAGCGTGGTCATAAAATTGAGTTGAGTGACTCACCGGCAAATGGTTTGGCCAACGCTGATATTTTGTATGCAACGCGTATTCAAAAAGAACGCTTTGGTGAAGAGGCCATCGACGGTTATGGCGCAGAATTTGAAATTAATCAAAAGCTAGTGAATCAAGCATGCAAGAGCGACGTGGTGATCATGCATCCCTTGCCGCGTGACGGTCGCCCTGGCTCCTACGATCTGAGTGTTGATTTAAATGCAGATCCTCGTTTAGCGATTTTCCGTCAGACGGATAATGGCATTCCGATTCGCATGGCGATTTTTGCAAAGTTGTTAGGTGTTGATCGGTTGGTGCAGCGCTCGATGCGTGATGTCACGTGGGTGACACCCGCACATATCGGACCGGATGATGCCTTGCCAGATTTTGAATAACGTGCAGCGCTACTTTTAGATCTGCACGTTTCCTTCGATCAAAATATGTACTTCGCCGCCGATCCAAACGGTTTCGTGCTTTCCTGGCGTCACCGTGACACGACCTGAGCGTCCGATCTGCGTTCCTTGCGCGACAAGATAAGGTTTTTTCAGACGACCGTTGTGCATCAGCCATTTTGCGATCGCTGCATTGAGTGATCCCGTGATGGGATCTTCACTCATGCCACTTGAGGGTGCTAGCATTCGCACCTCATAATCGCATTCGCTGCCAGGTGGATGCGGGGCAATCAGACCGATCGCCTTAAAGGTCGGCCAACGCACACGGGAGGATTCAAGCGCCAGTACCTGTGCAGCGTGTTTGAGTTCAAAGAGCTGCCATACAGGACCGTTACAGAGCTCTGCCGTATTGACGATTGTATCGGCAGGAATGTTGAGTACCTGCATGATGTCGACACGATGCGCAGGATCCATTTCCTTGATGGTGGTCGCGGGTGCACCAAAAGACAAGGTTGGGCGATTTGATACATCTACCTCAACAATCCCAACACCACATTCTTGGCGAACCATTCCGGCAGTTTTAGGAATGCCGCCGCTATGGAGCCATGAGGCACAGGTGCCCAGCGTTGGATGGCCCGCAAAAGGCATTTCGCGAATCGGCGTGAAGATTCGCACGCGATAGTCGGCGGTTGGATCAGTCGGCGTCAATAAAAAAGTCGTCTCAGCGAGGTTTGTCCATGCGGCGAAGCGTTGCATTTGTTCGTCGGTTAGGCCGTCTGCATCAATGACAACTGCTAAACCATTACCTTGGTAGGGTGTGGGACTAAAGACATCACACTGAATGAAGCGGCGATTTTTCATGAATATACGAGAATCCTAACAAGATCAGTCATGGCGCAATATAAACCCCATTAGAATAATAAGATAATGAAACTGATTACTCAAAGGTTCAATGAAACTCATTCACTCACCCCACACGCCCACACCTGCCGGTCATTACAGCCATGCCGTTGAAGCCGGAGGCTTGATCTTTGTATCGGGTGTATTGCCTGGCAAACCAGCCGAAGGGGAGGTCGATAATTTTGAGCGTCAGGTGCGTGCGTCTTTCAAGCACTGTGCAAACATTCTCAAAGCCTCAGACTGCACGCTAAATGATGTAGTGCAGTGCACGGCATACATTGTCGGTGTATCGAACTGGCCAGAATTTAACGCGATCTACGCAAATATTTTTGGTGATCATAAACCCGCTCGAGCCGTGGTACCTGTACCCGAACTGCATTATGGTTTTATGGTTGAAATACAACTCGTTGTTGAGAAAAAGCATTAATAGCCCTCAGCACAGCATACAAGTTTTTATATATTGACAAGATCTCTTCAAAACTCAGTATTAGATTTACTTGTCAAAATGCACGTGGTATAAAAAAATTACAAAAATTTAATGCACCCGATTGAGCTGTTCAATTGGGTAACATTCAATATTCATAGAGACAATATCGCATGAGCATTCGCGGCAAAGCCTACATCGGGGGCATTTACGAGCACCCTGCACGAAAAATTGAAAATAAATCACTCGCTCAGTTGCATGCAGAATGTGCCAAAGGGGCACTAGAAGATGCGGGACTGACCATCCATGACGTCGATGGTTATTTTTGTTCCACCGACGCTCCAGGCGGGCTCGGTGGGATAAATATGATCGACTATATGGGCCTCACCGTCAGACATTCTGACTCGACAAATACGGGTGGGTCTTCTTACTTATATCTCGTGGCACATGCCGCCGAGGCCATTGCGGCGGGCAAGTGCAGCGTCGCGCTGATCACCTGTGCCGGTTTTGGTCGACCAGGCACGATCGTGCGTGAGCTTGATTCGAATATCCCTGATACGCCTTTTGAAATGCCTTATGGGCCTGTCACTGTTAATTTGTATGCGCTCTCCGCCATGCGTCATATGCATGAGTTCGGGACAACGAGTGAGCAGCTCGCCTGGGTCAAGGTGTCCGCTTCCCACCATGCGCAACACAATCCAAACGCATATCTTAAAAAAGTCGTAACCGTTGAGGATGTTTTGAAGTCACCCATGATTTCCGATCCTCTGCATCGCTTGGATTGCTGCGTGGTAACGGATGGTGGTGGTGCGGTCATTGTGGTGAGCCCAGAGGTCGCTAAGCGTCTCAAGCGCCCGATGGTTAAGCTCATTGGTGCAGGCGAATCACCCAAAGGACAGATGGGCGGTAAGGTCGATATCACCTACACAGGTGCGGTGCGCTCGGGTCCAATCGCTTTTGCTGAAGCGGGTGTCACCCCTCAGGATATCAAATACGCCTCGATTTACGATAGCTTTACGATCACGGTCATCATGACGCTAGAGGATCTTGGCTTTTGTAAAAAAGGCGAAGGCGGCAAGTTCGTGATGGATGGCAATCTCATCTCTGGTGTCGGTAAATTACCGTTCAATACAGACGGTGGTGGCTTGTGTAACAACCATCCCGTTAACCGGGGTGGGATTACAAAAATTATCGAGGCGGTTCGTCAATTACGTGGCGAAGCGCATCCGCTCGTTCAAGTCAAAAATTGCGATATCGCGCTTGCTCACGGTACCGGTGGTGCACTCAGTACACGCCACGGTAGTGCCACACTCATCATGGAAAGAGAATAATCTGATGGCTACTCCATACCAAGATAGAAAAATATCCGATCCCAAATTCAACTATGGTGATGAGCCATTTTTTGAAGCGGCAACAAAGGGTAAGTTGTTGGTGAAGTTTTGCAATGACTGCGGTCAGTATCACCACTATCCACGCGCACTCTGCCCCTTTTGTTTTAGTGACAAGACGGAATGGAAAGAAGCTACGGGTGCCGGTACGATTTACAGTTACAGCGTCACGCGCGTGTCAGGGCCTACCCCTTATGTGATTGCCTATGTCACCTTGGCGGAGGGGCCCACGATGCTCACGAATATTGTTGATTGTGATTTGGATACGATCCGCTGTGGTCAAAACGTACAAGTGACATTCAAGCAAAGTGAGAATGGCACCGGTATACCCATGTTTAAGCCAGCCTAAACACAAGGATCATGCAATGAGCGATGCACTCTTTACCTATTGGGTGGGAATGGATATTCCCGCTGATACAAGCGCGGCAGATGTTGCAGACTTCAATCGTTTTTATAGCAGTACGCATCGACCAGAGGTCTTGGCGAGTAATCCGGGCTTTTTGCGCGGACGGCGTTACGAGCTTGCCCAAGATGATCCACGCGGACCGCGATGCCCAAGATTTCTGGCTGCTTATGACATTGAAAGCGAAGATGCCGCCTTGCTGTATATTTCTCGCAATGATGGTCCTGCAAGTGGACGGCCTGTCTATAGCGATGGACCAAACGCCTGGCAAAAACGTCAGACAAAATGGCGTCTCATGTGGCGCCATTTGTTGAATAATCCCGCGACAGCGCAAGTGACTGACTCGCCTTATATGTATCTTGTTGGGATGAGTGAGGCAGCAGGTTCAAATGCAGCAGAGATTGCCCAATTCAACGAGTTTTACAACCGCACCCACGTACCTGAAGTATTGAATGGGTATGGCTTTGTGAGTGGTGCACGCTATACCTGTATGCGCGAGTTTATGCATCCTGCGCCAGGCGTGCCAAATTATGTTGCGATGTATGGGATTGCAGACGAGGCGCGTGCACAAGCATTCATGCAAGCAAGATTAAAAGCCGATCCGGCTGGCAATTCATTTTCATCTGGCCCACCTTCTTGGGAGAATCGCGATACAAGATGGCGATTAACTTATCGGCAAGTAGAATAAAAACAGATAAAAATAACAATATATAAAAATAACGGAGATAAAAAAGATGATTTACTCACGCAATGTCGGTCGCGCAAAAATTTATAACGTTCTTGAGTACAGTGGTCCAACCCACGCTGCGGATTTTGTTTTTCCAGAGCTCGACGTCAAGGATATAAAGCCACACCTTTCGTGGCTCGCACCTCACCATTACAACATCCGTCTGGAGCGGTTTATTGTCGCGATGCAGTTGTGGGTGATGCATATCGATGACAAAGTCATTGTGATTGATTTGGGCGTGGGAAATCATAAAAAACGCGCCTCTGAGCGCATGAACAATCTCAATACATTGACACCGTTGTGGTTAGCTGCAGCGGGCGCGGATCCAAAGTCTGTGACACACGTGATCGTCACACACTTTCATCCCGACCACGTCGGTTGGGGCACACGGATGGAGGATGGTCGCTGGGTGCCGATGTTTCCAAACGCACGTCATTTGATGCCCAAAGTCGATTTTGAACATGCTCATGCAGCCTATCTGAAAGGTGATAAGGGTGTCATTAGCGGATCCTTTGAGGATAGTGTGCTGCCCTTGTATGAGGCCGGTTTGATTGATCTGATTGGTAATGGGGATGTTGTAGCTGGCTGTCTAGAGGCCGAGGCGATGCCAGGGCACACGCCTGGTTCCCTACATTTCCGATTTCAGTCTGAGGGCAAAGAGGCAATCTTTGCAGGCGACGTGATGCATAGTCCCTTACAAATTGCCATGCCGCATATCAATACTTGGATTGATGCGCACGCAGAACAAGCGCGCGCATCGAGAGCTTTATTTTTAAAACGCGCTGCCGAACGCAATGCACTGATCATGCCTGTTCATTTTGGTTGGCCGCACTGTGGTTATGTACGCGGTGATAGTGTTAAGGGTTATCGTTTTGAGCCAGCCGATCCCGATGCTCGTGGTGAATAACATTACCTTTGTAGTTAACTCAAACGGATACATAAAATGAAAAAATTCCTTGGTTTTCTATTTCTATTAGTGACACTCTTTTCGACCAGTGCATTTTCTCAATCCTATCCAAACAAGCCCGTCAAAATTATCATTACATATCCAGTAGGTGGACCTGCTGATCAAATTGCACGTGATTTAGCTTTGGGATTAACACAAAACCTTGGCCAGTCTTTTGTGGTTGAGGCCAAGCCAGGCGCGAGTGGATCAATTGGAACGGCGTTTGTTGCAAAGGCTGCGCCTGATGGCTATACGCTCTTGGTGGGTGCAGGCGCACCCCATACGGCCGTCCCCGTTTTTAGTGCGAAGCCTCCTTATGATGGGGTCAATGAATTTACTCCGATTTTATTGATTATTGATGTGCCCAATGTGATGGTTGTTGCGCCGCATGTCAAAGTCAATAATGTTAAAGAATTTATCGAGCTTGCCAAAACAAAACCGATGACGTTTGCATCAACCGGCACGGGAAGTTCTACCCATATTGCGGGTGAGATTTTTCAAATTGAAACAAAAACAAAAATGACGCATGTGCCATACAAGGGTGCTGCGCCCGTTATTACGGACATGTTAGGGGGGCACGTTGATGTCTCTTTTTTAAATCTGTCTGCAATGCTGCCACACATCCAATCTGGTCGGTTGCGCGCAATTGGCGTGACAGCGCCCACACGATCAAAAGCTATTCCTAATGTTCCTACCTTGCTAGAGCAAGGTGTAAAAGACAATACGGGTTCGTGGTATGGCTTGCTTGCTCCAGCCGGCATACCTGCAGATATTGTTAAAACACTACAAACTGCTGCAGTGAAATATTTTTCCCAGCCAGAGGTACGCGCAAGAATTGAAGCAGGCGGTTCAGAACTAAAACTTTTGGATTCAAAGCAATTTCGTGCCGCTATGATTCAAGAGAAAACCGAACTTAGCGAACTCAATAAGATCCTGAATCTAAAGATTGAGTAATGACATTCGATCGCTTTGTAAACGATTAAAAATTTTCTAAGATAAATATGAATAAAGTTGTCGCAAGTGCCAACCAAGCTATCAATGATATATCTGATGGTGCCAGTGTTGCTATTTCTGGTTTTGGTTTAGCGCATCGCTTTCCCAATACATTGATCTATGCGCTGAGAGATAAAGGCGTTCGTGATTTAACGGTCGTATGTAATTCACTCGGAGCACCGGGTGAAAAGGGTCAGCTTCTCGTCGAAAATGATCAAGTTAAAAAAATCATTACCTCCTTTTCGATACGTGCTGGTATGGAAACAGAGGCAGAAAAAAGAATCGCTGCGGGTACTCTTGAGGTTGAATTAGTGCCTCAGGGAACACTTGTTGAGCGTTGTCGTGCAGGTGGCTCTGGAATCCCTGCTTTTTATACGCCAACTGGGATTGGGACAGATTTGGTTGAAGGTAAAGATGTTCGATACTTCAAGGGAAAACCTTATTTGCTGGAGCATGCCATTGAGGTTGACTTTGCTTTCTTGAGTGCTTATCGAGCGGATCGCGCAGGTAATATTCAATTTCGTGGCGGAAGCGCTAACTTCAATGCGAGTTTCGCGAAGGCTGCGAAAGTAGCGATTGTTGAGGTTGAGGAAATTGTTGAGGTTGGCGAGTTGGCGCCAGAGCTCATTGGTCTGCCTGGAATTTTTGTTGATCGCGTGATCAAAATTACAGATCCGATCGATATCAACTCCTTATCGCGATCGGGTAAAAGATCCGCAGATAGCGCCCGGATGTATAACGGCAAACCCGCTTTGACGCGCAGTGATATCGCTAAAAATGCTGCCCTTATCGTTCGAAACAATTCCTATGTGAATTTGGGCGTCGGTATTCCAACACTCGTCTCTAATTTCTTAGAGGGACGCGGTGTTTGGTTGCATGCAGAAAATGGGGTATTGGGTTATGGCGGAATCGTGACAGGGGATGCCGTCGATCCTGATGTTTTCAATGCGGGTGGTCAGTTTGTCGAGGCCATTCCTGGAACATCCTATTTTGAGAGTGTGACTTCGTTTGAAATGGCCCGAGGCGGTCATATCGATACGGTTATTCTTGGAGCGTATGAGGTCGATGCCGAAGCGAGTGTTTCCAATTGGAGTGTCACCGATGCAAAACGAGGAGGGATCGGTGGAGCCATGGATCTTATCTCCGGTGACGTCGAGCTTATTATCGTGATGGAGCATACGGATAGTAAAGGCCGAACAAAGCTTCCTCGACGGTGTAAGTACCCCCTGACAGGCAAGAATTGTGTGGATTGGCTCGTCACAGATCTTGCCGTATTGCACTGGGTTGATGGCCGCTTTGTCTTAGAGGCTGTGGCACCTGGATTTACGCCAGAAGAGATCAAAGCCTTTGGAGCGATTGATTTCGTCGTTGCTGAGCATGTAAAAGAGATGCAATAGAAAAATTTTATAAATACGCCTATTGAAAACTGAATACGACGGAGACAATCCAAATGAATAAACTGACAACAAGCTTGAGCAAGCTTGTCGCATTAGCCTTGCTTGCGCCACTCTTTGGTACCTCCACGCTAGTATCAGCACAGAGCAATTCTGCGGAGCGCCCCATCCGCATCATCGTGCCATTTTCACCTGGTGGTGGCACGGATACGATCGCCCGCACTCTGGGTGCCGCAATGTCCCAAGATCTTGGCCAGACTGTGATTGTTGAAAATAAGCCAGGTGCTGGAACGGTCATCGGTACAGATACGGTCGCTAAAAGTGCGCCGGATGGAACAACGATATTGATCGCCACTTTTGCGCATGCTGTAAATCCAAGTTTACGCAGCAAAATGCCGTTCGATACACAAAAGGCTTTTGATCCTGTCGTTCTAATTGGTCGTTCACCGAATATTTTGGTTGTTCCTGCCAGCAGTCCTTACAAAAACATCAAGGAGCTTGTCGCTGCCGCCAAGGCCGACCCAGGCAAACTAACTTTTGCTTCTCAAGGGGTGGGTACCTCTGCGCATTTAGCGGGTGAGTTATTTAATAACTTGGCGGGTGTCACGATGACGCATGTCCCATACAAAGGCGCAGGTCCAGCACTCAATGATTTATTGGGTGGTCAAGTCAATATGATGTTTGCGACAGCGACTGCCGCGGCACCCTTGATTGAGAGTGGCAAAGTACGCGCCTTGGGTGTGACTACGCCAGGACGCTCGCCTGTTCGTCCGGAGGTGCCTTCAATCGCAGAGGCTGGGGTGCCAGGCTATGCGGCGGAAAGTTGGTATGGTTTTTTCGTCCCTGCAGGTACGCCAGCTGAGATCGTCAATAAATTAAATGCCGCGACGGCCAAAGCAGCCCAATCAGAGACCTTTCGTAAGCGTGTCGAAGGTGAGGGCCTCGTGATCACGACAGGGACTCCCAAAGAGCTTGCTGATTATGTCAGTGCAGAGCAAAAGCGTTGGGCTGCCGTTGTTAAAGCCGCAAAAATCGAACCTAATTAATTGTTAAAGAGAGCAGCATGAGTGAAATGATTGAACTGATTGTGACCGATGGTATTGCAACTGTTTATTTGAATCGCCCCGAAAAACGAAACGCATTTAGTGATGACATGCGTGGAAAGTTTATTGATACGCTGGAGAGCATCGCGACAGATCGCAGTATTCGTGCGATGGTCTTGACTGGTCGCGGAAAAGGGTTTTGTGCGGGTGGTGATGTGGCAGGTATGGAAAAGCGTATGCAAGCTCCCCAAGGAGAAGTCGGCATTAATGGTTGGGCCCGACAGCAGCGCGTGCACCATACGCAATCCCTGCTTTACACGATGCCTAAACCCACGATCGCGGCAGTCAATGGCGCTGCATCCGGGCTGGGCGCAGACACAGCGCTGGCCTGTGATTTTGTGATGGTGAGTCCCAGCGCTAATTTTGCATGGTCATATATCAATCGAGGTTTGATTCCCGATGGTGGAGGCATGTATTTTTTACCGCGCAGAGTTGGTTTGCCTAAAGCAAAAGACCTCATTTTCAGCGGTCGCAAGGTCGATGCACACGAAGCACTTGCGCTGGGTATCGCTGATCAAATGAGTACGGATGAAGGACTGGTTGCAGATGCGCAGGCATGGGCGAAGTCGCTGGCTCAAGGTTCACCCACAGCACTTGCGCTAAGCAAGACCATCCTCAATCAGACGTTTGAACTGACTTCCACGCAAGTATTTGCTCAAGGCAGCCAAGCACAAGGTATTTGTTATACAAGCAGTGAACATAGAGAGGCCGTGATGGCTTTTCTTGAGCGTGCTGCTGCAGCAAAAAAGGTATGACCGAAAAGATGGATTCGATTTCGAGACTGTTTCAGCCACGAAGCGTTGCGGTGATCGGCGCCTCTGGTGATCCACGTAAGACGACGGGTCGACCGATTACATATCTCATGAAGCATGGGTATGCTGGTAAGGTGTATCCGGTCAATCCAAAGGCGGATCGAATTGGTGATCTTCCCTGTTATGCGAGTGTTGCTGACCTGCCTGAGGCACCTGACGTCGCCATCGTCTTGCTAGGCGCCGCCAGAGCGCATGAGGCAGTCCGCGAATTGGCTGCGCGTGGAACAGCTGCTGCAATCGTATTGGCGAGTGGTTTTGGTGAAACTGGAGAAGAAGGAGCCGCGCGACAGTCAGCACTTCTGAGTGCAACAGGTCAGATGCGGATTTTAGGTCCGAATACTATTGGCCTAGTCAATCTGACTGATCGTATTATTTTGTCCGCAAGTGCCGCACTTGAGATGGATGGGCTCGAAGTGGGTTCGGTTGGTCTGGTCTCTCAGAGTGGCGGTATTCTAGGTTCGATATTATCGCGTGGCGCAGCCCGTGGCATTGGCTTTTCAAAACTCATTTCAACGAGTAACGAAGTCGATCTCGAGTTATCAGACTTTATCGAGTATTTGGCTCAGGATCCTGCTACGCAAGTCATTGCGTTGTATGTAGAAACAATTCGTCACCCTGAGCGATTTCGCAGAGCCGTAGAGATTGCACGCGCTGCAGGAAAATCTGTCGTGGCCTACAAGGTGGGGCGCTCAGAAGCGGGAGCGCGCGCGGCGATTTCTCATACCGGTGCAATGGCGGGTTCGGACAGGATGTATGACGCCTTCTTTAAACAAATTGGTGTGATTCGCGCAGAGCAGTTCAGTGACCTATTGGATATTTGTTCGGCACTGATCACCACCCGTATACTAAAAGGTAAGCGCATTGCAGTCCTGACGTCGACCGGTGGCGCCGGTACGTTGGTTGCAGATAGTTTAGGCGTATCGGGTTTCGAGACGCCAGCCCCTGATTTAGTGACGGCACAAGCCTTACGTGATTTACAAAAGGGTGACGAGGCCGCGCTAGATAGAAATCCAATCGATGTCACACTTGCTGGTCTTGATCCCGTGTTGTTGCGCGGCATTATCCGAGCAGTGCTTGCAAGTCCTCTTTATGATGCCTTGGTGGTCGTAGTGGGTTCCTCTAGTTTGGCGATGCCTGACTTGGTGGCAGATGCAATCCGAGATTGTTTGAGTGACTCAGACAAGCCTATTTTGACCTATGTCAGTCCTCACGCACCCAATGTTGTCAAGGTTCTTGAGGGTCGTGGAATCCCCGCCTTTTTAAACCCTGAGTCTTGTGCCGTCGCGTTCAAGGCAATGGAAATGGTTTCTCGATCGTTACCTACGTTTACGACATTACTCAAAACGCAAGATCCACCAATGCTCGAGGGTCGCGCAGGCGCACTCAATGAATTTGAGGCGAGCCAGATTTTTGGTCACTATGGTATTTATTGTGCTCAGACGCAAGTCGTACACAGTGCTCAAGAGGCTGTCGCTGCGACTCAAAAATTACCAGGCCAGTTCGTTCTAAAAGTACTATCGTCTGAAATTCTTCATAAGTCAGAGGTGGGTGGAGTACGGTTAGGCTTGACTGTTGAGTCTTTAACGAGCGCCTTTGAGAAAATGGTCAAGGATGTTCGAACGTACACGGGACTTGAGGCCAAGTCATTTATCGTCCAGCCGATGTTGCGCGCTCCTGCAGAGTTGATTATCGGCATGCACAAGGATCCGCTTGGCACTGCTCTTATGGTGGGTATGGGCGGCATTACTGCAGAATTGATGAACGACAGTGTCTTGTGTCTGATGCCTGCTGGCATGGTGATATCAGAGGAACAAGCGTTGGGTCTAATCAAGCAATTGAAATCTTGGCCACTACTCGACGGCTATCGAGGAAAACCTAAACTTGATGTAGGTGCTGTTGTTCAAACGATGATTGGATTTTCGACGATGGTCGCTTCACTGGGAGAGCGCTTGCTTGAGGCAGAGATCAATCCACTGTTGGTGATGGAAGCAGGCCAGTCGACCATTGCCGCAGATGCAGTCGTGATTTTGGCACCTAAGGCAATTTGATTTGCCCGTTGTTTCGCGGAATCCCATTGCCATCCAGTTTGGCTTCAAAGATTTTCCATGAAATCGTTGTGTCGGGTTGGATGGTCATCTCTACTGCCCAACCAGTATTCGTGTCTTCGGTATCAAAGCCATCAAAAACAAAATTTCCAAGGCTATAAAAAATCGTTTTACCTTTGTAAATTTCAATATTTTGTGTGACGTGTGGATGTCCACCAATGACTGCATCCGCACCACTGTCGATCATTAAGTGTGCCAATGCAACTTGATTGGCTGAGGCGAGCTTTTCATTTTCCCACCCCCAATGTGGGTAGGTGATGACAATATCCGCTTTGTGTATATTGCGAGCTCGCCTGATACCTTCACGCACATAATCATCCTCACCCCATGCGCTTCCGGCGCGATCTTCAAGGGCCTCAAAACTGCGGGGGAAAAATAAGTTATAGGCCAACAAAGCGATACGTTTTCCTTTTATATCAAAGATGATGGGCGCATAGGCTTCCTGAAGATTTCTACCGCCACCAAAATATTTTATGCCCGACGTGTCCAGTAAATCCAGCATGGCTGAAAAAGCCGTTGGACCGAAATCACCACTATGATTATTGGCAAGAGACAATGCACTGAAATATTTTTTTATTATGGGTAAGACACGCGGATGTGCGCGCAATATATATGGTTTTTCTTCTGCGACGCCGGTTGTTCCCACCACGCACTCAAGATTGCCAATCGTTAAGTCTGCGGATTTAAAAAGAGAGGAGAAAGAATCGAAGGGGTCATTGCCGTCTTTTATATATTTGCCTGGCAGATCATCGAGCATGATGTCGCCAACAAAAACAATCTTGATGGGTTGATTTTCTGCACGAACGATATTTTGAAAAAAAATCATTATGAGGAGTGTGCAATACAGCCATTTTTTCAGCATCGTCATTGAGTACATTTTTTTCTACAATGAAAATAAAGTTCGCGTTCATCTTCGCTGTCATAGACGCGGTGTTGACCAAAATCTTGAGAGCAGGATGCTGGTGTGATGGCAAAGGATTGAAGCGCTAGCAATACATAGCGCTCTTTGTGTGTGTGATAAACATAAGCTTTAAAATTTTTTAGTTCTGACAAATATTGGCCAGCAAAACGAAATCCACCGGGCAAAGTGATTTTTGTTGATGTAAATATATCCTCGCTAGGATAAAGTGTAAGTGTCTTTTGAGTGTCGTTGACGTCGAAATTGCATTCAATTTGGCTTGCAGTCGCCGACGTAAATGTCGTGGCGAGGGCCAGAATGAAACAATTATTAATGATCATTTTTTTATGCACAAATTTGCCTTTCTATGTAGTGCAATGGGTTAGATTAACCATCCTTTGAGTTTCATTTTTTACCTCATAAGGTAAATTATCATATGACAGAACAGTTTGACTCATCTTTTGCAGCACCGATCCCTGTGTTGTTTCGGCCGGCAGCCCAGTCTGATCTTGCAGAAATTGTACGAATGCTGTCTGATGATCCTTTAGGTGCAAAAAGAGAACATTACTCTAGCCCTTTGCTGCCTGCCTATACGCATGCTTTCCAGAGCATTGAGTCCGATCCTAATAATGAAATTGTTTTAGCAGTCAATCAAAATGATGATTTACTTGGTTTTCTACAACTGACCTATATTCCAAACCTCACGTATCAAGGTCGTTGGCGTGCAATGATCGAAGGCGTTCGTGTTCATGCTGAGCAACGTTCGCGGGGGATTGGTCAGGCCTTAGTCGAATATGCTATTGAGTGTGCCCAAAAGCGCGGATGCTTGATGGTTCAATTAACCTCAGATAAATCACGAGCCGATACGCTCAGGTTTTACTCAGCACTAGGTTTTAAAGCAACGCATGAGGGTTTTAAGCTGATGTTATGACGCATTAACAATTTGGCCGAATTTGCCATTGTTATAGTCTTGCATGGCTTGCATAATTTCTGCTCGAGTATTCATCACAAATGGACCATGACCTACGATGGGTTCATTTAAGGGTTCACCAGAAAGCAACAATTCAACGGCGTCTTGAGTGACGTCTGCCACAAGCTCCGTTCCTTCCCGTTCCATCACTGCCATTGCATTTGCCTCGATTGTTTGTAGGTCGACTTTAAGCGCTCCGCTCAATACATAAAGCGCGATTGTGTGTCCAGAGGGCAGAGCAAGGGAGAGTGTTCGCCCTGCTTTTAAACGGAGATCCCATACGTTCATCGCTGTGAACGTATGGGCAGGACCCATTGTCTGTTCAAGGGCGCCCGCAATGATGCGTGCAATCCCTGCATTGTTTGCAATAGACACGTTGCCCTGATTTAATCAAAACAGGACACTCAAATAACCACTGAGCTGAAATTTACTCTAGTTGCAGCTTGGCAGCCTCAACGATTTTTCTCCAGCTTTCGCGCTCTTTATCCATAAACGCACCAAACTCTGATGGTCTGTTACCACCAGGAACACCACCCATTTCAGCAAAGCGCTTTTGAATGTCAGGCATCTCTAAAACTTTTTTGGTGGCTTGCTGAATTTTGTCGACGATCGCAGGGGGTGTGCCTGCAGGTGCTACAAAACCAAACCAAGCGGTCACGACCATGTCTTTAATGCCTGCTTCTGCCATCGTTGGAACATCAGGCAATTGAGGTGATCGTGTTGCACCTGTGACGGCTAACGCACGAAACTGACCAGAGCGAATAAATCCAATTGAGCTGGGCAAGTTGTCGATGGCAAATGTAACCTGTCCACCTAAAAGTGCTGCGACAGCTGGACCCATACCCTTAAAAGGTACATGCGTTAAATTTAGGCCAGTGCGCTGAGCGAACATTTCAGCCGACATGTGAGGTGATTGGCCTGTACCAGAAGATGCGAAGGAGTAATTGCCTTTCGGATCTTTTTTAATGGCGTCGACGAGCTCTTTGACGGTCTTATAAGGTGATTTGCTATTCACGACCAATACATTTGGCACAGAAATTACCAAGGTAATTGGACTGAAGTCCGTGTGCTTATAGGGTAGTTTTTTGTATAGGCTGTAATTGATACCATTGGGGCCAATATTGCCAAAGCCAATGGTGTATCCATCAGGCGGAGCTTGAACAAGGGCTTGTGTCCCGATGATGCCGGCCGCACCAGCACGATTTTCTACAACGACCGTTGTACCAAGTTCGGCGCCAATTTTTTCACTCAATAAACGAGCGGTAATGTCAGTTGTTCCACCGGGTGCGGCTGGAACGATGAGTTTGATGGGTTTGTCAGGCCAGGCAGCATGTGCCGCTGGCAAAAGTGCCAAGGCAAATAAGCTGATAAGACTAGCTTTAATGACTGATTTCATATGCGATCTCCATAAAAATTTTTGTAAATCGATCTTAATCTAAACTGGCAAAAAGTGCTTATTTAAGGCAAATTTTTTAAATATACATGCAATGATCGTCAAATCTTGTATGATGAATCGCTATTTTTGGTATGTCCTACATCAATAAGGATTTCCTCATGAAGAGTCGTTTTGCTGCATTGCTTTGTGGTTTGCTTTTTGCCCCTTTGGCGAGTGCTCAACCTACTTCGACATCTGCGACTTCTACAGCACCGACATTGTCAGAACAGTGGCGCTTTAGTGTGACGCCCTATGCTTGGGGAATGGGGATTAGAGGATCGGTCTCTCACAATGGCCAAAGCTTGGGTCATGTCAAACTGACGACAAGCGATTTATTATCAGATATTAAAATGGCGGCGATGCTGGTCGCTGAAGCTCGATATGGTCGCTTTGGACTTTATCTTGATGGGGTGTATGGCGATTTAGGTAAATCGGCTTCTCGTGTGGTTGGTCGCGAAGATGTCACCGCCAGCACTAGCCTGACGATGACGATGTTGACGCTCGCCCCCAGTTACAACATGGTAAATACGCCCGCACTGCAATTAGATGGTTTAGTAGGTGCCAGAGTGATGTGGCAAAGTGCCAGCACGAATATTTCATTGCCTCAGGTCGGCGTGTCCGTATCAGAGAGCAGTAACCTTCAACTTGCAACAGGTATTGTCGGAGTAAAAGGTCGATACAATTTTGATAATTCAAAGTACTTTGTGCCCTTTTATGTTGATGTAGGTGCGGGTCAATTGTCGAGTTTTACAAGCCAAGCTTACTTAGGTGTTGGTCGTGCATTTGATTGGGGTGACGTATCTCTTGTTGCTAAAAATGTTTATTACCAATTCAAGCAAAATCAAACCAATATTGACTTGAATATGTTTGGCGCAGCCCTCGCGGTTACGTTTAGATTTTGATCTAATCTTTGCTTTCAACAGCAAGTGTGATGCGTTTGATGACCTCTAACCGAGCATGCCGTTTGTCATTTGCAGACAATATATGCCAAGGTGCCGCAAGCGTATCCGTTTTTGCAAACATTTCCTCGGCAGCTTTAGCATAAACAGGCCATTGACGTCGATTGCGCCAGTCTTCGGATGTGATCTTGAAATTTTTAAATGGTGAGTGCTCACGAGACTTGAACCGGAGCAATTGTTCCTCTGTCGTGATCGCCAACCAGAATTTCAATACGAGAGTGCCATGGTGGACGAGTTTCTGTTCAAACTCATTGATTTCTTGATAGGCCCGCTGCCAAGCTGAGCGTTTTGCATAGCCTTCTACGCGTTCGACTAGGACGCGCCCATACCAAGAGCGATCAAAAATCGTGATTCTTCCGCGGCTGGGTACATTTCGCCAAAAGCGCCAAAGGTAGGGGCGATCCATTTCAAAAGGGCGGGGCGCAGAAATAGATACCGTTCGGTATTGTCGGGCATCTAGCGCATGCGTGACGCGTCGAATCGCACCGCCTTTACCCGCGGCATCTTGTCCCTCAAACACTAAGACAAGCGATTTTTTATTAAAACTGTTGTCACGCACAGCATTTGCAAGGCGATTTTGCCATTGCAACAATTCTTGCTCGTACACCTCTTTGCTGACATTTGCTTCAAAGTCGAGTTTATCTAAGCGGTGACGTATTCGAGTCTGTTTAGGTGTTGCGGCCGGATCATGGGAGGGCGGGACTTTGATACTGCGTTGAGTAAAGGCGTTCAATACCGCTTGAGCGGTTCTGACGATGCGCATATTGTCGTCAGCGCTTGGGATGATGATCCACGGCGAGTGTGCGGCATCCGTCGATTCTATGATGCGCTGGCCTGCTTGTCTTGCGCGGTCAAAATGCTTGAAAACTTTATGGTCATTTTTACCCACTTGCCATGCGGTAGAGGCATTCGCTAAAAGTTGTTCGGTGCGTATACGTTGTGCATCTTTGGAAAGGTGAAACCACAATTTGATGATTTGCACACCATTGGCAATAAGAGTGTCCTCGAACTTTCGGACTTCCCTGATCTTGGACTCGATTTTGTCTTGATTCGCATTATTTCGACTTATTTCCTTCAAAAGAGGCATGTAAGCAGCCCCAAACATGATGCCCACAGAGCCTTTGGGTGGGAGACCTAACCACAATCTTCTTTGTAGCGGATAGGACTTTTCTTCTTTAGAGGGTTGGCTAAAGGCGAGAGTTCGAACATGCCGTGGATCTAGCCACTCATTAAGTAGATTGATCGTAGCGCCTTTGCCTGCACCATCGATACCAGCGACTACAATCACAAGAGAGCGATCTTTGAGTTTGAGATGTCTATACTGCTCATTAAGCAGTCGAATTCGCAGGGGCTCTTCGAGATGCGCAAACTCCTCAACCGATAGCTTCGGATCCTGCTCGGCTTCGTCGAACATGCTGCTCATCAGGCTTCCTTTTTTTGCATCACAATAAGCTATCTTATGCGATCTATACAGAAATCATGAATGAAATAAATAGACTAATCGAGACTCTTGAGCTTGCGCCTCATCCAGAGGGTGGTTTTTACAGAGAAATGCATCGATCAAATAAAAAGATTAAGGACTTTCACACTCTCGAGGATAAAAGCGCCTACACCACGATTTACTACCTTTTATCTGGCGGTGATTTTTCGGCATGGCATCGTATCCAGTCAGATGAAAGTTGGTTTTATCATTTAGGTTGCGATCTGCTTGTTTATTATTTTGATGAGCATCAGGCATTACAAACGATTCAGATTGGTATGGAGTCCATGAACCTTCAAGCGACGATTCCAGCTAACACATGGTTTGCAGCAAAACCGCTCGATGAAAACGGCTTTTGCTTGGTGAGTTGTGCTGTGGCACCTGGCTTTTTATTTAGTGAATTTGAAATTGCTCAAGCGCAAGCGCTCATTGAGCAATATGGGCACTCAGAAAGTGGGATGCAGGCCATCCATGCGCTCACACGAAGTTGATCATGAAAATACTATATTGAACGTACTTGTATTGACTGATCAATAAACACTTCACTGGCACGTCGAGGAACAGATCCAATCTTTGCTATTTCCTCATTGAGTTTGAGTATAAGCGGATCAAACATCTCATCTAAAAAATCATACTGCTCCATCCAAGTCTCGCGACCTTGATCATCCAAGGTCGGTCGTTTCGATAATCTATATTTCAATCCAGGAAAATAACTGGAGACATTCGTCTGAAGTTGAATGATTGCAGCATGTAGATACGGAAAGTCTTGAGGTATAAATTTGTAGTAAACAAATAACTGCATGCTATTTCCCTATGCCATTCCATCGTTTGACTAAGTCATTATCCAAATCAAATAGGTCAAGCACGCGCCCAACAGTATGGTTGATAATATCGTCAATGCTTTTTGGGTTTGTATAAAGCGCTGGCACAGGGGGCATCACAATCGCACCATTCTCCGTGACTTGCGCCATCGTTTTGATATGCCCGGCATGGAGTGGTGTTTCTCTAAAAAGTAGTATCAGTCTACGACGCTCTTTTAAAACAACATCCGCGGCTCTAGTGATCAAATTTGATGTGGATCCCCAGGCAATATCTGACATCGTATGAACCGAGCAAGGCGCAACAACCATCCCCAAGGTTCGAAAGGAACCGGAGGCAATAGAGGCCCCAACATTTTTGGCGGAGTGTACTTCGGTTGCCAAGGACTCGACGTAACTGGGCGTAAAGGTCGTCTCCATGGCCATGGTGATCTTTGCAGAGTCACTCATGATGAGATGCGTTTCTACGCCAACATTAGAGAGTGCTTCTAGCAATCGAATGCCATAGATGGTGCCAGATGCACCTGTAATGGCAACGATCATTTTTTTGGGCGTGGAGTCAATCATATAAGGTCACTCTTAAAGTCTTGGTTCATACAATAGCATTTACCTGCATTGAGCGTTGCGGGTGAGCGTCCCCCCTTTTTGATTTCTTGGTTAAGACGTTATCGCTTTGTTACGCGCCACATGCAATTTCTTATAGCTATCTATTAAACGATGATGTCTGTCGAGTCCTTCTAGTTTCAGGCTAGTCGGCGCGAGTCCAAAGAACCTCACACTCCCGTCCATGGAACCCAATACCGCATCCATCCTTATGTCGCCAAACATCCGACGTAAATTCATGATGTAGTCTTCAAGTGAGAGGTCGTCATCAAGCTCGATCTCTAGTACGGCATCGAGTGCTTGGTAAAACAATCTACGATCGACCGTGTTGTCGTTGTATTGCAGAAAGGCACCCACTAATTCTTGCGCTTGTTCAAAGTGCTTTAAGGCGAGTTGGATTAAGAGCTTCAACTCAAGCACAGTGAGTTGGCCCCAAGGTGTATTTTCATCAAACTCAATGCCAATCAGTGTCGCGATATCGCTGTATTCATCGAGGTCATTGTTTTCAAGACGTCCAAGTAATGCACTGAGATTTTTATCACTGAGTTTGTGTAGATTCAAAATATCCGCACGGAATAACAACGCCTTGTTGGTGTTATCCCAAACAAGATCCTCAATTGGATACACCTCTGAATAACCCGGCACCAAGATTCGACAAGCAATGGCGCCAAGCTGATCATAAGTTGCGACATAGACTTCTTTGCCCATAGCCTCAAGAATGCCAAACAGTGCAGCTGCTTCTTCAGTGTTGGAGTATTTACCCTGTCCAGAGAAATCCCATTCGACAAAATCGTATTCTGACTTTGCGCTAAAAAAGCGCCAAGACACAATGCCACTAGAATCGATAAAATGTTCAACAAAATTGTGTGGTTCTGTGACGACGTCACTTGCAAACGTGGGCGTAGGTAAATCGTTCAAGCCCTCGAAACTGCGACCTTGCAGCAACTCAGTCAAGCTTCGCTCCAGAGCGATTTCCAGGCTAGGGTGTGCGCCAAAGGATGCAAATACACCGCCTGTGCGGGGGTTCATCAAAGTCACGCACATAACTGGATAGATCCCACCTAGAGAGGCGTCCTTGATCAATACCGGATAGCCTTGTTCTTCAAGTGCTCGAAGACCCTCCAAGATAGCCGGATATTTCGCAAGCACTTCTAGAGGCACGTCTGGCAGGGCAATCTCGCTTTCTAAAATTTCACGCTTGACTGCGCGTTCAAAAATTTCAGAGAGGCATTGGACTTGGGCTTCGGCCAACGTATTGCCCGCACTCATACCATTGCTGACGTAGAGGTTTTCAATTAAGTTGGATGGAAAATAAACCGTCTGTCCATCCGACTGGCGCACATAGGGCAGCGAACAGATTCCGCGCTGCACGTTACCGGAATTGGTGTCAATCAAGTGTGAGCTACGCAATTCTCCATCTGGATTATAAATTTCCAAACAGTAAGCATCGAGAATTTCAGCCGGCAGCGCATCAGCCTTTCCCGGTTTAAACCAACGCTCATTCGGGTAATGAACAAATGGCGCGTTGGCCAGGTCTTCACCCCAAAAGGCTCCAGCATAAAAGTGGTTGTTACTGAGTCGCTCAATATACTCACCCAAGGCTGAGGCAAGCGCGCTTTCCTTTGTTACGCCTTTTCCATTGGTAAAACACATGGGGGAGTGCGCATCGCGGATATGCAAGGACCAGACGTTGGGAATGAGATTGCGCCAAGAGGCAATTTCAATTTTGATACCTAGGTTGGCAAGCAAGCCAGACATGTTGGCAATCGTTTGTTCTAGCGGCAGGTCTTTGCCCGCTATCAAGG